>NZ_JBFAHW010000039.1:0-90453 GCF_040654355.1 Streptomyces sp. NPDC050704
CGAGGAGCGAGCGGACGCCGTACTGGCGGACCTCGTGGTCCAGGGACTGGGAGTAGCCCTCGATCGCGTGCTTGGACGCGCCGTAGACGGCCATGTAGGGAGCGGGGATGAACCCCTGCACGGACGAGAGGTTGATGATGCGCCCGCGTCCCCGGGAGCGCATGTGCGGCAGCACCTCCTTCACCATGCGCATGACACCGAAGACGTTGATGTCGAAGACGCCCTGGGCCTGCGCGAGGGAGGTCTCCTCGGCCGCGCCGATCGAGCCGACACCGGCGTTGTTGACCAGGACGTCGATCCGCCCGAACCGCTCGATCACCTCTCTGACCACGGCGGCGGCCGACTTGTCGCTGACCACGTCGAGGTCGAAGAACGTCACCCCGCCCAACGGCGCGACCCGCGAGGTGTCACGGCCCGTGCCGGCCACCTCGAAACCCGCTGCGACCAGCGCGAGCGCGGTTTCCCTGCCGATGCCGGAGGACGCGCCCGTCACCAGGGCCACTGGCCGATTTGTTGTCATCATGCACTCCCGAAGTCCTTTTGGAAACCGATCGGTTTCTCGTGCCCTCACTGTAAACCGATCGGTTTCCAATGCACAAGCTCAAGCACGGAACTGATCCCAGGCCGCGCCACCGGTCGGTTTCAGGTGGAGCCGACCGGCGCCCACCGGCATGGCGGCACGGACCGGACGAGCAGGCAGGACATACGCGAGAGCGTCATCCCCAAGCGTGTCGGTGTCCCGCAGCGCCGATGAACGCCGAATACACCGTGATGTCCGTCCCGGCGTAGAGCTGACCGCTCTCGACGTCGACCACCCACCCCGCTGGCCGGCACAACCGCCGTATTCGCCCGCCGCCGACAACGAAGAACGGGCTGCTCACCCCGCGACGCCGGCCAGCGACAACAAAGCTTGGGACCGATGCTGCCGGCGACGCTCACTGTGAATTACCTATCCCCTGGTCAGCGGGGTGTCCGGGAGGGAAGGTGAAACGGGACGGGACAAGCGAAGCCGAGAGTGGGGGAGCGACCAGCCACGGACGGCCCGCAGGATCAATACCGCACTTCCCGCGGAGCGCTTAGCTGCCGAAGTTCTTGCTCTTCGGCATGAAGTTGCTGGCGGTGAACGTCGCGCCCTGCTGGTCGCCGATGACGGTGATGCGGATCGCGTACGTATCCGTGGACCAGGGCGCGTCGAACGGCGGGACGATCACCCTTCCGCCGAGCTCAGTGGCCTTCTCGGCCGTGGCGTCGGCGTCGGCGGTGGCGAAGCTCACGCTCCACTGCGGCGGCGTGTCGGGCTGGTTGTCCGCGATCGGAATGACTCCCCCGACAACGTCCTCGAACCCCTCTGGGGCTCCGGCCCTCGCCAGCCGTCGGCGCAGTCCCGGGTGGTGCTCGCGCGCAAGCCAGTCGCCGTACCCGGGCAGGGTCCACCCCTCGGCCCTGCCGCCGATGTCGGCCGTCCGCCACCCGAAGACCGATCCGTAGAACGATCTCGCCCCTTCGGCATCACGGGTGTTGAGGCTGTTGAAGACCACCGCGCCCGGGTCGTTGACCAGCCGCGCACCCTTGTGTTCCCGTGCCTCCCAGACGGAGAACGCCGCCCCCTCGGGGTCGGTCAGGACGGCCGTCCGGCAGGCATCGAGGAAGTCGAAGGGCTCCGCCACGACGCCCCCGCCGGCCTCGCGAACCCTGGACACGGTCTCGTCGGCACCGTCGACCCAGAAGTAGGTGCTCCACATCGCGGTCGGTGGCGCTCCCTGGGGGATCGACCGGATGGCCGCGACATCGCCGCTGCGCGGTTCACCCGACGTGTCGAAAATCGACGAGCCGACCGTCTCGCCCCGCGCGATGAAGTAGTTGCCCGCCACGCTCGGCGGCATCACGTCCTCGAACTCCCACCCGAACAGGCCGCCATAGAACTCGCGCGCCGCATCGAGGTCGGGCTCGCTCACATCCACCCAGCAAGGGACGCCCGGTATGTACCCGTCACGTTGGGGCATCGGGGCTCTCCCACCGATCGCCTAAACCGCCTCAAGAACAGTGAGACGGCTAAGGCCCCGACCGCACAGCCCCCTCTCAAAGCAGGGCAACGCGGACCACCCCACAAGGGGCGCGAGGAACTGCGCGACAAGCCACAACGAACCCGCACCCACCAACCCACAGCCAGTGGCCCAGCCCAACCCAGTGGAACGCCTACGCAGACTTGAAGGCCTGCCGCTGCCGCCCCAACCCCTCAATCTCCAACTCCACAACATCCCCCGCCCTCAGGAACGGCTTCGGCTCAGGCTGCCCGAGAGCAACCCCCGCCGGCGTACCCGTGTTGATGACATCCCCCGGGTACAACGTCATGAACTGGCTCACATACCGCACCACTTCAGCGACCGGGAAGATCTGGTCGGACGTACTGCCGTCCTGCTTCAACTCCCCGTTGACCCACAGCTTCAGCCCGAGCGCCTGCGGATCGGGAACCTCGTCCGCCGTCACCAGCCACGGCCCGAGCGGATTGAACGTCTCGCAGTTCTTCCCCTTGTCCCAGGTCCCGCCCCGCTCGATCTGGAACTCCCGCTCGGACACGTCATGTGCCACCGCGTACCCGGCGACATGCGCGAGCGCCTCCTCGTGCGAACCGAGATAGCGCGCAGTACGTCCGATGACAACCGCCAGCTCGACCTCCCAGTCGGTCTTCACCGAGCCGCGCGGCACCAGCACGGTGTCGTGCGGCCCGACGACGGTGTCAGCCGCCTTGAAGAAGATCACCGGCTCGGCGGGCGGCTCGGCCCCGGTCTCGGTGGCGTGGTCGTGGTAGTTGAGGCCGATGCAGACGATCTTGCCGATCCGGGCGAGCGGCGGACCGACCCGCAGCCCGGCCGCGTCCAGCACGGGCAGCCCCCCGGCACCGTCCCCGGCCTCGGCCGCGGCGCGGATCCGGCCGAGCGCCGCGTCGTCGGCGAGCAGCGCCCCGTCGATGTCGGGCACGATGCCCGACAGATCCCGCAGGACTCCCTCGGCATCGAGCAGCGCGGGCCGCTCAGCCCCGGCCGTACCGACTCGCAGCAGCTTCATGAGCACAATCTCCTCTGATCGCGGGCAGCCCGACCGATGGGTGCAGCCATCGGAGGACTGGTCGATCCTCCAAGCTCCACGTCCACTCCGCAATACCCGGTTCACAACCTGGACCATTACCTGACGGTAGTCACAGAGCCGCTCACCAGCCGCTCATCCCCCGGTGGCAGCCGCGAGCGGCGACGCCCCCGGCATGTCCCGGTACAGGACGGCCCGCTCGACCGCGCTCCACGTCGTACTGGTCACCACGTACAGCGCGGCCGCGAGCGGCACCACCGCCACGGTGAACAGCGTCATGAACGACATCAGCGGCATGAACTTGGTGATGGCACCCATGCCGGGCACCTGCGGACCATCAGTGTCCGCCGCGGGCACGGCCGACGCGGCGGCGACCGCCATCTGCCGCTTCGTACGCCGGTAGTTGAAGGTCGCGACGACGGTGACGATCACGAACAGCGCGACATACACCAGCCCCTCTGCCCCGAACATCCCACCGGCACCGAGCGCGTCCGCCCACCGGTCGCCCAGCGGCGCCGCGAACAGCTTGTGGGAGAGCAGGGAGTTCGCCTCGCCGCCGATCGTCGAGTTGGAGAACAGGTGGTAGAGGAGGAAGAAGGCAGGCAGCTGGAAGAAGCTGGGCAGACAGCCGGAGAGCGGCGACACCTTCTCCTTGGTGTGCAGTTCCAGTACGGCCTTCTGCAGTTTCTCCGGGTTCTTCTTGTGCTTCTTCCGCAGCTCGGCGATCTGCGGCTGCAGCTTGGCGCGCGCCCGCTGCCCGCGCGCCGAGGCCCGCGACAAGGGGTGCACGAGAAGTCGTACGAACGCGGTGAACAGGACGATCGCGGCGGCCGCCGCGGAGGCCTGGAACAGCGGCTGGAGCAGTTCGGCCAGCCCTTCGACCAGGCCGGCGAAAAGGGACATGAAATCGGACAGGACAGCGGACATGGATGAGCCCTCCGTGGGTCTCGTCGTGCCGGGATGTGGAATGCGGCATGACGACCCGCGAGGGGTTCTGAGAGTTCTGAGGGTTCTGAGAGGGGTCCTGCGCCTGCGAAAAGCGGTGGTTCCCTGAATCCCTGCGAGTCCCTACGCGGCCGTCAGGAGGGGACGGCCGGGTGCTCGGGGACGCCTGCGCCCCCGGGCGTCGGGATCGCGCTGCGGCAGGAACGCCGTGCGCTTCTCACGGTCGCGGATGGCCGTACGGACCCGGGTACGGGGCACGGCGGGCGCGAGCCGTGAGGCGATGAGGGAGCAGGCGGCGAGCGCGGACCCGGCGGCGGCGGTCGCGGCGAACGCGACGGCCCCGACGAGGCTGCCGGAGTCGAGGAGCGCCACCTCAAGGAGGAGGACGAACAGCACGGCGGCGGGCTTCAGGTGCGCCCAGGTCCGCGTCATCGGCTGTCCTCCCTCCATCCTCCGTGTCATTTCATGCTCCAAGCCTTCTTGCCGTTATACAGGATCGACCCGTCCCGAACATACGACCGTACGGGCCGTACACAGATCACGTCCCGGCCGGCTCAGCGGGGCCGCATCGAGCGCAGCTGCCCCCAGACCACCAGGCGGTACCTGGAGGTGTACTCCGGAGTGCAGGTGGTGAGGGTGAGGTAGTAACCGGGGTCCGTGTAGCCGTACTGCCGGTGGACGGTACTGCGAGGGACCGGCCGGATGACTCCCCCGTCCCCGGGCAGGGTCTGCGACAGCGATCTGTCGACGACGTACGTGTACACGGCCGACCGCGTCTCCACTTCGATCCGGTCCCCCTCCCGGAGCCGGTTGATGTACCGGAAGGGCTCACCGTGGGTGTTCCGGTGCCCGGCGAGCGCGAAGTTGCCGGGCCTGCCGGGCTGGGCGGTGTCCGGGTAGTGGCCGGCGTACCCCTTGTTGAGGACGTTCGGCTTGCTGATGCCTTCCGCGACGGGGACGCGGAGGTCGAGGCGGGGGATGGTGAGGATGGCGTAGGCCTGGTCCCAGCGGGGTTGCCGGGCGGGGGTGGCGGCGGAGCCCGGGGTTCGGCGGGAGTCGTCGCCGGAGCCGGGGCGGGTGTGGGCCGGGTCGCTGTCATCGGCGGTGGATGTGTCTTCGGAGCGGCCGCTCGGGGCCCCACCCCCACTGCCCCGCTCTCCCCCCTCCTCCTCTCCCTCCCCCCACTCCTGCTCAAGGGCCTGGACCTGCCGCTCGGCCCCCTCACGGGCCTGCCGGTTGGTCCACCACAGCTGATGGGCTACGAGCAGGAGGAGGACGACGCCGAGGGTGACGAGGATTTCGGCCGCGTTCCAGAGGAGCCGGGCGCGGCGGGCACGCCGTCGCCGGGCCCGCTGATGGACGACGGGAACCCGCATACGTACGCCTCCCTCCCGAAGCCGAGGCGGCACGATAGGCGTTGCGGCGCCAACTCACCATCCCCATGAACGCCACGCACGCTCCGCGTGGCCCGCACACTCCGTACGCCCGGCTCACTCCCCTCCCCCTGTTTCCCCGTGCTTCTCCCCCTGGCCTGCACATACCTCTCCTCTGTCGGCCGTCGGCAGTACGGTGTCCACCATGCGCCCCGACACGCCTGCCGAGTACGTCGACCACAACGCCGAAGCGGCACGCCTGGAGCGGACCGCCGGCCTCTACCCCGAGGACGCCGAACACCTGCTCCTGCAGGCCGCGGCCCACCTCGAACTGGCCGACGACCGCCCCCGAGCCTCGTCCCTCTACGACCGCCTGCTCACCGGCTCGACCACCTTGGAGAACCCGTTCCTGGTACGGGCCCTGAAGGCGGCGAACCTCTGGGAGTACGGCCATGAGGCGGAGGCGAAGGCGATCATCGAGGGAGTCCGCGCGGCTGCACCCCGCGACCCGGCGCCCTGGGTGATCGTGGCGGAGGCCCTGGAGGCCCACGACGAACTCGGGGCAGCGCAGGAGACGTTCACGGAGGCGGCGGTCCTCCTCCTGACGGACGTCCCGGAACCCCCGTACGCGACCCACCCCGTCCTCTTCGGCCGGCACCGCGTACGCCGCATGCTGGGCCTGACCCACGACAGCTGGGACACGCTGGCGGACACGCTCCACTCCTCGCCCGTATCCCTGGACGAGCTCCACGACCCCAAGCGCGTCTGGTCGCTGGGCTCCAACAACCCGGCGGAGCTGGAGGCGGAGATCTCCCGCCTGCGAGCGGAGCTGGGCACGTACCGACAGGCCCTGTCCCGCCCGTTCCCGGTCGCCGTCCTCCACTGGCCGACCGACGAACTGGCAGAACTCCTGGCCGCGTACCCGTCCTTGGCGGCGGAGTACCCGTCCCACGAGGAGCACCTCGCGACCATAGAGGCCTCCCTGCGAGAGCTGGCCGCATCCGGCACCCCGAACCTCGGCATCGTGACGGGCACGGTCCCGTCGTACGAAGCCTTCGCGGCTTCGGAGGCGGCTTCACCGGGCGACGCCTCGCTGCTACCGCAGTACGCGACGACGCTGGCGGCCCGGGGCAAGGCTGTGGCTTGGCCGCCGCAGCGGGGGGCGGTTTGTTGGTGTGGGTCGGGGCGGGGTTATGGGGAGTGTCACGGGACGGCGGAGTAGCCCAGACCCGATGAGCCCCAGCTTCGCTACTCCTTGCTGGGGCTGACCTCTCTTTCCCACCACTCACGGTGATCGCGAATGTAGTCCGGATGCACTTTGTGCCAGCCCTTCGTCTTGAGCTTCGGCAATACGCTTGCGCCGAACATCCCAGCACGCACGATGATCGACCAGTCATCGGCCACGACGACAGCGCCAATATCGAGCCGCACATGGCAATTGGGACAAAGACAGAGGATGTTCGGCTCAACGTCAGGCCCATTATGGGGATTACCTAAGGGCTTTATGTGAGCACCCTCGCTGTAGGGCCTACCATCCGGTCGCTCCATGCGGAGGCCACACAGTTGACACTCCCCCTCGTAGAGCTGCTTGATGCGCCTGACTGCCGCGGTATCGCGTACGAGTCGCTGCACTAGCGTGGGGCGCGCCTCGGGGAACTTCTCACCCTCTTGCTGCTCATCGAACTCGTCGAGCTCTTCGATCATTTCGACGATGTGGCCTTCGGCGGAGATGGGTTCCTGGAGAGGGCCGGGGAGACGCTCCAAGTCGAACTGACAGATTTCTATCTTCGCGCCGTCCGGTGCAGGCGACCTCGAAATCGCCGTACGGATCGCCGTGATCTCGTACAGGCCGTCATACCGATAGTCATCGGGCAGCGAGTAGCGCGAATCCCCCTCAAAGCCACGAATAACACGAATAGGATATTTGCGCTCATAGCTGCGCTTTAGTGCCGCATTATCCTGGTATGACCATGACTGGCTGCGTAAAAGCTTGCCTGTCGCCTCATCTTTGTCTTTGTCCGGTGAGGCACCCGTGTACCGCACCCACGCCCAGTGATCCTCGTCGTCTTCGTACCCACCGTGCAGCACGATGGCGTCTCCAACTTCACTGCCGTCCTCGTCGGCTAGCCAAGAGATGCCCTTCTGATTGGTTCGGTGCAACTTAGCCCGCAGCACGTCCAGCCTTCGATGGAAGACATCCCCGGGGGCAACACCCTCGATATGACCGATGACTCGTTCGATTTCCACGCTTCCATACTGGAGCGAAATCGATCATTGATGTCAAACTCTTATCGAAAGTTGACCAGTTATCGCGCATAGGGTTCCAGAACAGCCCGCCCCGCCCCGCCTGGTGTCAGTGGTCTCTGTTACACATGGCTCAGCTGTCTGAGCGATCAAGGGGGATCAGGGTGTCTGAGCCGGGGGACCTGTCGCAGCCTGTCGCGGGTGTGTACGAGGAGCTCATCACGCTGCGGTGTGAGCAGAAGTTGAAGGAGCTCGCCACCCTGGGATGGCGGCCGGTTACCGACACAGTGGGAGCCGAATCGGTTCCCCACGTCCTGGCAAGGCACGTCGCCGATGCTGTCCGACGCGTACTGCACAACCTCCCGGTTGGGGAGCGGGTGTACGCGGCGAATCACATCCTGGAGTCCATCAGCACCCTCGAAGGCGCACAGGAGTGGGTGGACCTAGTGGCCGATGGGCCTCGTCAACTCCTGGCGCTGACACGGCAGGAAGCGCCAGGAGTCTTCGCCGTCCGCCCCGCTATCCCGCTCTCGGACACTGCTTTGATCACCAACTCGCCCGAGGATCCGAGTCTCGGCTTCGAACTACGGGCTGAACTCGCCACCGCTGACCGCGTCGATCTCCTCTGCGCCTTCGTGAAGTGGCACGGTCTCCGCATCATCGAGCAGGCCCTCAAAGCAGCCCATGAGCGGAAGGTACGCATACGGGTCATCACCACGACATACATCGGAGCAACCGAGCGGCGCGCACTGGATCGCTTGGTGCGGGAGTTCAACGCCGAGGTCAAGGTCAACTACGAGACACGATCGACGCGGCTTCACGCCAAGGCGTGGCTGTTCCGTCGCGAGAGCCGTTACGACACCGCGTACGTCGGCAGCTCCAACCTATCCAAGGCCGCGCTACTCGATGGTCTGGAGTGGAACGTTCGCCTGTCCTCCATCTCTACGCCCGATGTGCTCCGAAAGTTTGAGGCGACCTTCGAGGCATATTGGAGTGACCCCTCCTTCGAGACGTACGACCCCGATGCCGACGGAACCCGCCTGCAGGAGGCATTGGCCATCGCCGGAGGCACCTCTTCAAAGCCAACGGCAGACCGAGGAATCACCCTGTCCGGTCTTGAAGTACGGCCCTACGCACATCAACGCGACATGCTGGAGCGGCTGGAAGTTGAGCGGGAGGTGCATGACCGTCACCGGAATCTCCTGGTAGCGGCAACTGGCACCGGCAAGACGGTGATGGCGGCACTCGATTACAAGCAGTTGCGTAAGAAGCACGGACGTGACCTGCGGCTGCTCTTCGTCGCCCACCGCAAGGAGATCTTGCAGCAGTCCCTGCGGACCTACCAAGACGTCCTGGTGGATCCGAATTTCGGCGAATCTCTCCACAGCGGGGAAATCCCGGAGCGCTGGACGCATGTCTTCGCCAGCGTGCAATCACTGAACGCGCGAGCCCTGGACAGGCTTGCTCCTGATCACTTCGATGTGATCGTGATCGACGAGTTCCATCATGGGACCTCGCCGACATATCGGAAGATCCTCCATCACTTCCAGCCGTTGGAGTTGCTCGGGCTCACCGCGACACCCGAGCGCATGGATGGCAAGAACATCCAAGACGAGTTCTTCGATGGCCGGATCGCTGCTGAAATGCGACTATGGGAGGCCTTGGAGAACGACCTACTCAGCCCCTTCCACTACCTCGGCATCAGCGACAACACCGACCTGAGCGCGGTGAAGTGGGAGCGTGGAGCCTACGATGCACGCGATCTGAGTAATGTGCTGTCGGGGAACGACGCGCGGGCACGACTGGTCGTGAAGGCCGTCGAAGAAAAGATCGTGGAACCCGGTGTCATGCGGGCGCTGGGATTCTGTGTGTCGGTCAAGCACGCGCACGTCATGGCGAAACACTTCCAAACCGCCGGTCTCAACGCAGTTGCCTTGTCTGGTGAGAGTCCAGCCGAGCAGCGCAAGCAGGCATTGGCCGACCTCAAATCCGGGGCACTGCAAGTGATCTTCTCCGTCGACCTCTTCAACGAAGGCCTCGACGTCCCCGACGTAGACACACTGCTCCTACTGCGCCCTACATCAAGCGCGACCGTGTTCCTCCAACAGCTCGGCCGGGGCCTGCGTCGCACCGAGGACAAAGCAGTGCTGACCGTCCTGGATTTCATCGGGCAGCATCGCAAAGAGTTCCGCTTCGAGAATCAGTTCCGAGCGCTCACGAACCTCACCCGCAAGCGTCTCCTGGATAACATCGAGCATGGCTTCCCACAGCTGCCGTCCGGCTGTCAGATCATCCTTGAGGAGAAGGCCAAGAAGACCATCATCGCGAACATCAAGGAGCAGATCGGCGTCAACGTCACCGCTCTGGCGCGCGAGGTCGCCGACTATGCCGAGCCGAAGATGAGCCGCTATCTCTATGAGAGCGGGCGCGAACTCAAAGAGCTCTACCGAGGCAACGGCAACTCATGGACTGGGCTGCTGCGCCGGTCTGGGCTGTTGAAGGGTGAGGTGCCGGAAGGTGAGGCCTCGCTACTCAAACGAATCTCAGCCTTCCTCCACGTGGACGACCCACTGCGAGTAGCGGCGTACACGCGGATGCTGGAAGACGATGCTCCCCTCTACAGCGAACTCGACGAGCAGGGGCAGGCCTACGCCCGCATGCTCTTCTTCCAGCTGTGGCCGCTCGGCGGCATCACCCGCAAGGGCTTCGCACGTTACGACGGCGGATTTGCGACTCTGCGCAAGCAGCACGCCGTCCGCAGCGAGCTGCGCCAGGTGCTGACGTACAACCTCGCTCACACCGAACATGTCCCGATCCCGCTGCTAGGGATTGGCGGGCAGAGCGGCATCCCACTCACAGTGCACGCCTCGTACAGCCGTGAAGAGATCCTCCCCGCCCTTGGCCAGTCCTACATCGGCGGCTTCATGCCAGGAGATTTCCGCGAAGGTGTGAAGTGGTGCGAGTCGCACAAGACCGACGCTCTCCTCATCACTCTAGAGAAGGACGAGAAAGACTTCTCTCCACAGACCCGCTATCACGACTACGCGCAGAGCGAGACCACCTTCCATTGGGAGTCCCAGCACCAGACTTCGGAAACCTCCCCGACCGGCCTCCGCTACCAGCATCACGCCTCTGAGGGCAGTCACGTCCTGCTCTTCGTACGCCGTTACAAGGGCACTGATATCGGAGGGGCTCACCCGTGGATGCTGCTCGGCCCCGCCGAGTACAACGGCCACACAGGCAGCAAGCCGATGGCGATCACGTGGAAGCTGAAGCACGAGATCCCAGCGGACGTCTGGACTTACTCGGCGATCGTGGCGGGGTAACTCTCACAACGATTCTCCCGCGAGGCCGGCTTCAGCCTCGAAGTGCGTCTGCGCTCGGTCGAGCACTCCATCCGCATTACGGCCATACGCCCGAAGCCAGTGCAGGAGGTCGGCGATGACGTCGATCGCCACTGCTTCTGCCTTAGCCGAATTCAACCGGCTTGGGTCTGCCGCCGTGTGTAGCGGCGTCGCTACGCGATAGAGATCGAGCACTTTCTCTACTCTGGCTACACGAGGACTTACGCTGTGCCCGTTGGGCGCGGTCAGGCTGGTGGAGAGCTCGCACCATGTCACCTTTCGATCAGCCAGGAGTTGGACACCCCAGCGATCAGCGACTGCGCCGATAAGTGCCATGCCGCGACCTGTCTCGGCATCAAGGTCCGGGCTGAGAAGCGTCGGAAGAGCTCTTGAGTCGGGGTCATGGATCTCGATACGCAGGTGGGTGCCGTTCATCGCGACGGTGAGCGTGGTCGGGGTACCGAGACCGACATGCGTGATGACGTTGGACACGAGCTCGCTGACGCAGAGTTGGGCTGCGTCGATGACCTCGGGCAAACCCCACAGCTCCAGGTGCAACCTCATGATGCGGCGCAGGCCTGCGACTTCCTCGGGTTCGGCCACGAAGGGGAGGTCCCACGGCTTCCTCGGCAAACCGGCGGTGCAGTCCATCGTTCAACTCCTCAGGCGTAACGTCGCGTTGCGATACGCAACCGACTACACACCGAGAGTTGCATTGGAACTCTCAAAATGGAACTCTCATCTCGTGTTGATGGGAGCACGGCTACGATCCGCGCGCCCCCGGCGCGCACAACCTTGCCGTTGCAGTTGATCAACACCGGCGATCTGACAGATCGACATGAAGGGCCTTGGACATGGCAGTCGGACCCACCACTCGCAGGCGTCAGTTGGGCGCCGACCTGCGCCGTCTCCGCGAGCTCAAGGGCTTGACCCTTGAAGAGGCGGGCGCACGCGTCGGCATCTCAAAAGCGACGCTGAGTCGCTACGAGACCAAGGAAGGCTCAGTCAAGTGGCCTGCCGTGGACGCCCTTTGTCGCGAGTACGGCGCCTCCGACGAAGAGCGTCTCGCTCTGGTCGAGCTGGCGAAGGGTGCCAAGATTCAGGGCTGGTGGCGGTCGCTCGCTGACCCCATCCCTGAGTCGATGAACCTCATGCTCACGCTTGAGGACGAGGTGGTGCGGGAGGACCATTACGCCTGCATGTACATCCCGGGGTTGCTCCAGACTCGCGGCTACGCAGAAGCCATTCACCGAGCCTCGGAAATGCGGTGTCCCGAGAGGGAAGTGCAGCACATGGTCGACATCCGCATGAAGCGACAGGAGCTCCTGCAGCGGCAAGAACCGCCCCACATCTGGTGCGTGATCGACGAGGCGGCGGTCCGGCGAACGGTCGGCGGGCACCAGGTCATGCGAGAGCAACTGCGGCACCTCTTGACCGTGGCGGAACTCCCCCACGTGACTGTGCAGATCCTCCCGTTCTCAACAGGGGCTCACGCGGCGGCAGTTGGCAGCTTCGTGGTCCTGGGTGGCCAGACTCCCGAACTGGATGTGGTGTACGTGGACATCCTCGGCGGTGGGCTCTTCATGGAAAAGCCCGAAGAATTGGAGCGTTATAGATTGGCGTTCCAATACCTTCGCGCGCAGGCACTTGACCTCAAGTCCTCTGTGGCGCTGATCCACCGCATAAGCGAGGAGTCTTGATGGCCACTCGGTCTGAGGCCCACTGGTACAAGTCGTCGTACAGCGGCGGGAGCGGCACCGAGTGCGTTGAGTGTGCCCACACCGTTGGCAGCACCCTCGTACGCGACTCCAAACACACCAACGGACCGGTTGTCGCTGTTCCTGTCCACGCCTGGCAAGCCTTCATATGGGCTTTGGAGGGAGGGAAGTTGGAGGGGCGCGAGCCGTGAACGGACCAGGCGTCCTGCGGCAGCGTAATTGCCTGACGTCATGGATGTGCAGGGTGACTGGTTCTGGCCCAGGTCGGTCGCCCGCGTTGTAGGCATCCCGGACGCGCGGCCCTTCCTATTGCTCTGATGGTTCAGCCTTCGAGCCACCACCTGGCCCCCGCCCAGGCAAGCACGTACCCGAACCCGTTGACCGACCAGTGCAGTGCCGCAGGCGCCAGCAAGCTGCCGGAGCGGCGGCGCAGCTCGCACAGGACCGCACCGGCGACGGCGGTGGCCGCGATGGTGGCCGTGACGGTCAGCGGCACGGCTGTCGAGTCGGTTCCGAAGGCTGCCTCGGTGGCGGCGTTGGAGCGGTTGAGGCCGCGGGAGGGTAGTAGGTGCCAGAGTCCGAAGAGTAGGGACGACATGGTGGTGGCCCATGTGGTTCCGTGTCGGCGGCTGAGCATCGACCACAGGACGCCGCGGAAGGCCGTCTCTTCCAGCAGTACGGTGCCGAAGGGGACGCGTACCAGCACCTGCCACAGCAATTGTTCCGTGGACAGGCCGGCCGCTCTGGCGTCCCGGAACGCGTCTCTGGTGAGTGGAACGGCCAGGGCGATGACGAAGACGACGAGGACGGCGGCGGCCAGGGCGGGAGCCCATCGCAGGCCCCGGCGGAGGGCTGCCGCGTCCAGGCCGAGATCGGCCGGGGTGAGGCCGTCCCAGCGGGCGATCAGGATCAGGGCGGCTGTCGCGGTCACGCAGGTGAGCACGTAGGCGCCTGGCGCGAGCCAGTTGTTGAGCAGGTTCGCGGCGACCAGGACGGCGACGAGGGCGAGAATCCGCATCTTGGTTCCAGGGTGCCCCGGAATCTCTCGGGGGCTGCCCGGATCTCTCGGAATCTCCCGTCACGGGCCGAGTGCGGGCGCGTCAAAGGGCCGCAAGCGGGCGTCCTTCGCGCCCACCTCCAAAACCGGCCCGGGTCAGAGCAGGTCAGATCAGGGCAGATCAGGTCAGCGGATGTGATGTTCGGCCCGAGGCCTCGTCTATTTCGTCGTGTGCCTTTGTCAGGAGTTTCATCGCCAGTTCGTTGAGGGCCCTGGCTCCGGCCACCTCCTCGCCGACCCGGGGCTGGTTCGAGTCGGAGGGGTGCCGGCTCGCGTAGCCGTGGGCCCGTACCTCGCTCCCGTCGGGGAGTCGTACGAGGGCGGCGGCGCGGGTGCGGTGGGTGTCCTCCAGGAATTCCAGCTCTACGTGCCATCCGACTGCGGTCTGCGTCATCACGATCACCTCCGGAACCTCTGCTTCCAGGGTGCGCCTGTTCCGGCGCCGTCGCACGGCATTGCGTGCACGGCCCACCGGGCATATAGGGCTGCGTGGGCCGACGAGCTCAGGGATGATCTGCCGTATGAGAGAGGTGGCGGGGACGGGTATGGATGACGCCCGTGCGTGGGACGAGCGGCTGGGCTGGGCATACGGGCTGATAGCGGACGACCCCGGTGAACGGGCCGCCGCGCTTGAGCGGCTGGCTGCCGAGCGGAAGAAGGTCGACAGCGCTCTGGGGCGGTTCAACGAGGCCTGGTCGACGGCGAACCGGCTGGAGCTGGAGGGCGATGCGCGGTGCCGGGACGTGCTGTGGTCGGGGGCGTACGAGGAGTACAAACGCGTCAAGGGCCATGTCCTGCCCGACGCGCTGTGGGACGGGGAACAGCATGACGAGGGTGCCGTCCCCTGGCCCGGGCTGCCCTACGCGTTGCTCTTCCTGGAGTGGGAGGCCCGGTATCCGGAGGAGTGGACCCGGCACGCCAAGGCGTGGGGCACGAAGCAAGCGGTCATCCGGGATCTGGCCAAGGCCGCCGTCGGAGGGGATCCGGTGGTCAGGGCGAAGCTGATCGATCTGGTCGAGGTCGTCGTCCGGCGGGCCTACCGCTGCAAAGACCGCGAGTACGTGCGCGTCGCCCGGGCCGTCGACGGGGACGAGCTGCGCGATCGGCTCGGCCGGGCCCGTGACTCGGAGAACCCGTGGGCGCGGCTGCACGCCGGTTACGTGCTCTGGCTCCTCGATCGTCCCGAGGTGCCGAACACCCGGCACGTCTGGCGGACCTGGCTGGAGACGGCAGCCGCGCCCTGAGGTGGCGTGAAGTGCCTTGGCTTGAGGTGCCTGTGCCTTGAGGGGTCGGGGACGACAGCCCCGCCGTACGTGGCTCGTGGCTCTCAGGCCGCGGGCGGGAGTTCGGCTCGGCCGAACAAGAGGGCGTATCCGCGCGGGAGTTGGTGCAGTACCCGGGTCACCAGGTCGTCGCCGACCGTGGACGCCACGACGCTCAGGACTGAGCTGACGTCCCAGCGGGCCGTGGCCGGGGTGGACCCCTCGATACGGGTGGCGACCTCGTCCACGAACTCGGCCGCCGTCAGGCGGCGGACGGCGGGCACCTGGGAGGCGAGGACGCGGGCCGCCTGCTCGGGGAGCCGGCGGGCCAGTTCGACGCGCTCGTCCCCTACGACGTGGCCGCCGAGGGCGGAGAGCACGATGCGGGTGACGCGTTCCGCCTCGGACTTGGTGGCGTACTGGCCGGAATCGCGTACGGCCTCGATCAGTTGGCTCCATCTCGGTGTGCCCGGCGTGCTCGGCATACCCGGCGTGCTCGGCGCGCCCTGCGCGTATGTCGGGGTCGGCGCGTCCGCCGTACTCGTCGTATTCGCCATACTCCTCGCGGTCGCCGTACTTGTCATGGTCGTCGCGGTCGTCGGGGGCATCTCGCGCGCTTCTCCTTCTCCTGTGTCGGGGGCGGGTGCGGTTGCGGGTGCGGATCCTGAGCAGACGGCGCCCCGCGGGCGCGTGCCCGCGGGGCGTTGCGGCGGTTGTCAGGTGCGGAGCTGCTTGCGGTCGCCGCCGCCGGTGATCTGGATGCGGCGCGGCTTGGCCTGTTCGGCCACGGGGATGCGCAGGGTCAGGACTCCGGCGTCGTACGAGGCGTCGATGCGTTCCGTGTCGAGGGTGTCGCCGAGGAAGAGCTGACGGCTGAAGGTGCCGGTCAGACGCTCGGCGGCGATCACGTCCGCGCCCTCGGGGGCGGGGGAACGGCGCTCGGCCCGTACGTTCAGCACGTTCCGCTCGACGTCCAGGTCGATCGTCTCCGGGTCGATGCCGGGGAGGTCGAAGTGGACGATGAGGTCGTCACCGGCTCGGTAGGCGTCCATCTGCATCGCGGCGGGGCGAGCGGGGCCGAAGACCTGCTGGGTGAGGCGGTCGAGTTCCCTGAAAGGGTCGGTGCGCATGAGCATCACGGGGCGCTCCTTCCGTGCGGTGTTGGGTGCGATGCCCTACGGCTTTTTATATAACTCGCGAGAGGAAAGTTGACAAGCCTGGGCTCATAGCCACTCTGTGTAACTGTTTTATTCCGTTCCGCATCCCGGCAACCTTTTCCCTCCCCGCTGCCACCTGCCTCTGACGAATCCCCCAACTCGTGTGCAGGGAAGGTCAGATGAGCCGCAACGCCAGTACCAGCAGTCGCAGACGGTTCCTCATCAGTACAGCGGGCACGCTCGGCGCGGGGGCCCTCGGCGCCCTGAGCCTGCCCGGTACCGCCAACGCCTCCGCCAACACCTCGGGCGCCGCCGCCGCGGCGACCGGCACCCTCTACATCGCCAGTGACTCCACCGCCCAGACGTACAACTCCCGCTACTACCCGGAGGCCGGGTGGGGCCAGAAGCTCTCCTCGTTCCTCACCTCGAACATCACCGTCGCCAACCACGCCATCGGCGGGAGGAGTTCGCGGTCGTTCATCGAGCAGGGGCGGCTGGCGGCGATCCATCAGGTGATCAGGTCCGGCGACTACCTCTTCGTGCAGTTCGGACACAACGACGCGACCGTGGGCAATGCCGAGCGGTACACGTCGCCCGCCGACTACAAGGAGTACCTGCGCAACGACTACATCCGGGCGACCCGGGCCCGGGGTGCGACGCCGGTCGTCGTGACGCCGGTGTCCCGGCGCTCCTACAACGCGTCCACCGGGAAGTTCAACGTCTCCTTCCCGGCGTACGTGGACGCGGCGAAGGCGGTCGCGCGGGAGGAGGGCGCCCCACTGGTCGACCTCTCGGCGGCCAGCCGCACGTACCTCGACGGGGTCGGGATCGAGGGCTCCAAGCAGATCTTCCTGTGGCTGAACCCGGGGCAGTACCCGAACTTCCCCAACGGCGTCCAGGACAACACCCACTTCCAGGAGCGGGGCGCGGTCGAGATGGCCCGGCTGGTATCCCGGGCCGTGGCGGGGCTGGGACTGCCGATCTCGGGTGAGGTGGTGCCGGCGGCGGTCGCGGGCTGACGGGCGTACGTACGGGGCCGGGGGCGTCCTGAGCCGAGGACGGCCCCCGGTTGCCCGCGCGGGCGCGTTAGCCTCGGTTCGGCTCGACAGGGGCAGCACCAGGAGACGAGGCAGTGATGGTGAAAGTACCGGCCGCGGTGGTGGCGGCGAGTGGGCTCATCGGTGGGTACGGGGTCGCCCGCTGGACGAAGAAGCGGCCGCTGGGCGGGGTCGTACTCGCCGTCGCGGGGGCCGCTGCCGCGCGGCAGTGGCGGCAGCGGGCCGGCGGGAAGGCGGCGGGGGCGCTGACCGCCGCGTACGTCGTCGGCTTCGCCGGGTCGCATCCGCTGGCCAAGAAGGTGGGGGCGTGGCCCGCCGTGCTCGGGACGGCCGGGGCCGTGGCGCTGGCGTCGTGGGCGGTGGCCGACCGGCGAGGCTGATCACCCTCCTCGGAAACCCCTCGGAAGCCGTGGGGCGCGACAGGGATCTCCGGGCCGAGTCAGGAGCTCTGAAAAGCCCTGCGGTACGCCTGTGGGCTCGTCCCCACCACCCTCTTGAACCGGTCCCGGAACGCCGTCGGCGACCCGAACCCCACCTGCTCCGCGATCCGTTCGACGGGGTGGGACGTGGTCTCCAGTAGGTGCTGGGCCCGGCGCACCCGCGCCCGGTGCAGCCACTGCAGGGGCGTCGTACCGGCCTGTTCGCGGAAGCGGCGGTTGAGGGTGCGGGCGCTGGTGCCCGCGTGGGCGGCGATGTCGTCGAGGGTCAGGTCGCGCTCGGCGTTCTCCTCCAGCCACGCGAGCAGGGGTTCCATCGTCGCGCCGGCCGGGGCCGGCGGCTGGGCGTGGACGATGAACTGGGCCTGCCCGCCCTCCCGTTCGAGCGGCATCACGGCGAAGCGGGCCGCTTGCGCGGCGACGGCCGAGCCGTAGTCCCGGCGGATCATGTGCAGGCACATGTCGAGGGCGGCGGCGGAGCCCGCCGAGGTGAGGAACTGGCCGTTGTCCACGTAGAGGACGTTCGGGTCGACCGTCACCGCCGGGTACATCTCCGCGAGGTCCGGGGCGGCGATCCAGTGGGTGGTCGCCCGCAGCCCGTCCAGCAGACCGGTGGCGGCGAAGACGAACGCGCCCACGCAGACCGAGGCGATCCGGGTGCCCTTGGCGGCGGCCGCGCACAGCGCCTCCGCCACACCGGGCGGCAGCGGCACGGTCGGGTCGGCGACACCGGGCAGGATGATCGTGTCCGCTTCGGCCAGGGCGTCGAGGCCGTACGGCACCCGCAGCGTGAAGACCCCCGCGCTCACCTCCCCCGCCGATCCCTCCGGTCCGCAGACCCGGACCCGGTAGGCGTCCCCCCCGTCCGGCAGCCGGGCCCACGAGAAGGTGTCGATCGGCGCGGCGAGGTCGAAGGGGATGACCTGGTCCAGGGCGAGGACGGCTATCGAGTGCATGGTGAAAGCGTAGGCCGGGCGCTGGCGAGAATCCGTTGAACCCTGGCAATCTCGCCACTTCCGCAAGATCCCGTACGCCGCCTACCGTCCCCTCGTGACCAAGTTTCTCCTCGTCCTCCACGTCCTCGCCGCGATCGTCGCCGTCGGGCCCGTCACGGTGGCGGCCAGCATGTTCCCGCCCAGTGCGCGCCGGGCTCTCGCCGATCCGGGAGACCCGCGGGCGAGCGAGACCGTGCGTCTGCTGCACCGGATCTGCCGGGTGTACGCGGGTCTCGGCATCGCCGTCCCGGTCCTCGGTCTCGCCACGGCCCTCAGCATGGGCGTACTCGGCGACGCCTGGCTGATCGTCTCGATCGCCCTGACCGGCCTCGCGGCCGCCGTCCTGCTGGCACTGGTGCTGCCCCGCCAGGAGGAGCTCCTCGAAGCGGCGGAGACGGCGTCGGAGACAGCGGAGGCAGCGGCGCCCTCCGGGACGACCGAAGTCGCCGCGAACCCTCGCGCCACAGCTCAACTCGCCATGTTCACCGGCATCTTCAACCTGCTGTGGGCCACCGTCACGATCCTGATGATCGTCCGTCCCGGCTCCACGACGGGCGCCTGACCGACGCCCGCGCACTACTCCCTCCGGCTCCCTCCGGCTCCCTCCGGCTCCCTCCAGAACCGGCGTCGTGACTCAGCCCCGGTGCCCGAGCACGTTCACCACCCGTCCGTTCGGGTCCCGGACGAAGAACCGCCGTACGCCCCACTCCTCGTCCCGCAGCCCCCGTACGATCTCCGCGCCGGACGCGGCCACCTCGGCGTACACCGCGTCGACGTCCTCGACCTCGACGCTCACGTCGGAGACGACCGGGGCGGTCCGCTCCTCGGTGAAGAGGCTGATCTGGGCGGTGGGGTTGGCGGGTGAGGCGAGGGTCATGACCCAGCCCAGGTTCATGACCTCCTCCAAGCCCAGCAAGCCGTAGAAATCACGGCTCCGGGTCATCGACTCCTTGGAGTCGACAGGCATGTTGGGGACGATCCTGCGAACGCTCACGGGACTCCACACTCCTCACGGTGCTCAGGACGCGCACGACGAGCGGTGGGCGATGACCCACCCGTCTGTCGAGTCTCCCGTGTCCTGCCTGAACTGCCGGGCCACGGACGCGGCGACCAACACCCCCGCCGCCATGACCAGTGTGAAGAACGCCCAGGCCATCGGCCAGACGGCGGCGTCGGGCGATTCCGCGTGGGTGTGGAACGAGAGGTACATGAGCGTGGCCGGGGGCACCGCCACCAGCAGCAGCGGCCAGGCGAGAGCGTCCCGGTGGCCGAAGTACGCGGCCAGGAGGAGCAGGCAGACGGCCAGGACCACGACCCCGAGGACGCTCACCGGTGTCGTCTCGGTCGTCGAACCGGGTGACTCGGGACGGTTGCGCAGGTCCCAGGGCAGACAGATGAGGTACGCCGCCGAGGACAGGGCGGCACCCAGCAGGCGGGTCAGCCAGCGTTCCGTCCAGGGGCGCTTCGACAGGGGGCGCAGCAGCTTCTCGGTCAGCGGCTTCTCAGTCAGCGGCTTCTCGGTCATGGGAACGAGGGTTCCCCGGACGCACACAGGGTCGACAGAGTACGGATACTCAGTTCCCGCGACCGCACCCCTGAGCATTCCTCTGGGTGCCCAACTAGGTCGTTCGACCGATCCGAGGCCTAGAATCCCAGGTCATGAAGGGACTGCTGCTACGGCTGTCGGCCCTAGACGCGGACGCGGCGGCGGCGCTGCGGGTCATCGCGCACTACGAGGCGCTGCTCGGCGCCGGCCGGCTCGACGCCGAGTCGCTCGTACGGTCCACCGCGGGGCTCGCCGAATGTCCGGCCGGGCTGGAGGTGGGCGGACGTGTGGTGCGGTTCGGGCCTGCCGGGACCGTGCCGGCGGGGTCCGCGGGGCAGCCGTCCGGGAGCGCGGAGTTCGCGCCGGGCGGCCGGGTGTGGCTGGAGCGGACGGGCGCGCCTGGCCCCTTCGACGAACTGGTGCTGGAGTGGATGGCCATCGCCGCGGGCGTCCTGTACGGGGGCCCTCAGCAGGACGCCGCGCACGCCCAGGTGGCGGACCCGGCGCTGGTCGAGCGGGTGCTGTCGGAACGTGAGGCCGTCGAGGACCGGGCACGGGCGCTGCGCCTGCTGGGCCTGGTGCCCGAGCAGCCGCTGCGGGTGGTGGCCGTCGCCGGGGCCTCCTCGGTGGCCGTGCTCGGGCGTCGCGAACTGCGTCCGGGGGTGCGGGTCGCCGCGATCGGTCCGCTCGCCGTGGCGCTGGCACCGGGCGCCGAGTCGGTCGCCGACGAGCTGCGGGCGTACGTCCGCGAGCACGGTTCCGAAGGCGTACGGATCGGGGTCGGCGGCAGCGCTCCCGCCCTGGACGCCGGGGCCTCCTGGGCGCAGGCCCGGCTCGCTCTGCGGTTCGCCGTCGATGTCGCCGGGCTGCCCGACGAGGCGGTCGTGGACCACGACTCCCTCGGCCCGGTGGCGCTGCTCGCCGACATCCCCGTCGACCGGCTGCGGGCCCAGCCCGACGTACGCGCCCTGGCCGACCTCGCCGAGGGCAGGGGCGGCCCGGCAGCCCTCGCCGCCCTGACCGCCTTCCTCCGCACCGGCTCCCTCCGCCACGCCGCCACGGACCTCCACCTGCACCACAGCTCGGTCGCCGCGAGACTCTCCGGCGCGGAAACAGCACTGGGCTACCGATTGAGCGACCCCCAGGACCGCTTCAGGGCCCAACTGGCGTTGTACGCACTGCGGTTGGCCGAGCCTCGATAGGGGCGCCCCGTCAGAGGCGCCCCGTAAGGGGCGCGGGGAACTGCGCGACCAGCCACGACCGGCCCGCAGCCGTATACGAGCCCCTAGCGAAGGGCTCTGCGCAACACAGCCACGGCCTCCGCCACTTCCCGCAGGGACACCTCCGCATGCGGAATCATCCCCGACCCATGAAACGTGCCCGGAAACAGATGCAGCTCCACACTCACCCCGGCCGCGAGCAACGCACGGGCATAGTCGATGCCCTCATCCCGCAACGGGTCGAACTCCATCACCGAGATGTACGCCGGCGGCAGCCCGACGAGCCGCTCGGCACCGGCCCGGGCAGGCGCGGCGTACAGGGGAACGTCGGCGCTGCCGGGCACGCCGACGCCGAGATACGCGTCCCAGCTGATGACCGCGTTGGGCCGGTTCCACAGCGGCGTGTCGGTGAAGGCCCGCATGCTGGGCGTGTCGAGCCGGTCGTCGAGTTCCGGGATGCCGAGGTACTGGAAGGCGATCGCGGGGCCGCCCCGGTCGCGGGCCAGCAGGGCGAGACCGGCCGAGAGACCGCCGCCGGCACTGCTGCCGAAGAGGGCGATACGGGCGGGGTCGATACCGAGCTCGGCGGCGTTCTTGGCGAGGTGGACAAGGCCGGCGTACGCGTCTTCGAGCCCGGCCGGGTAGGGGTGCTCGGGGGCGAGCCGGTATTCGACGGAGAAGACGGCGGCACCCAGTTCGCGCGCGAGCATCACGTTGGTGCCGTGGTCGAATTCGACGGTTCCCAGGATGAAGCCGCCGCCGTGGATGTCGTAGATCACCGGCAGCGGGCCCTCGACACCCTGCGGGCGGTAGCTGCGCAGGACGACGTCCGGCGCGCCCTGCGGCCCGGGTGCCACCAGCTCGGTGACGTCCACACCGGTGGCGTCCACGTCCGCCAGGGCCGCGGCGACACCGGCCGCCATCTCGGCCCGGGCGCCTTCGAGATCCGAGCAGTCGGCTCTGGGCAGCATGGGCACGATCGCGGCGAGCTCCGGGTCGAGCGGGTACGTCGTCATGTCGTCTCCGATCCGACGCTCCGTCCCGTCGGCGCACCGTTGCGCCGACGCCCGTCGCGTCGCTACGGAAACCGTGCCATGGCACATCCGCGCAGGTCACCCGACGGATGTCGGGCAATACGCGGGCGCGGACCGACACCCGTGCTCTTGCCCGCCCCGCCCTTGCCCGCCTCGTCCTCACCAGGGCCCAGGCCGTTTCGTCCGGATCATCGTGCGGACCGGAGCTCGGTGAGGAAGTCCACGAGCGCCGCGTTCACCTCCGTCGGCCGCTCCTGCTGCGTCCAGTGCCCGCACCCCGCCAGCCTGACCGGCTCGCGCCGCAGATTCGGCATCAAGTCCGGGAGCGCGGCGATGCGTTCAGGTGTGCCCGGGAACGCGGGCACCAGATCCCTGTCCCCGTACACGTACAGCGCGGGCACGCTCACGACCGCCCCATGCCAAGCAGCCGTCAGTTCCCAGTTCCGGTCGATGTTGCGGTACCAGTTGAGCGCACCGGTGAAGCCCTTGGCGAAGCTGTCGGTGAGGATGTCCAGGTCGGCCTCGGTGAACCAGTCCGGCAGAACCTCAGGATCGGGCATCGTCTCCAGCCATCCCCGTCCGGGCTCGACCAGCGGCTGCTCACCCGCGTCGGGGGCGTCACCGGAGGCCATGTAGAAGAACTTCCGCAGTGTCGTGCGCGGGTCCTTTGCGAACTCCGCGTCCGCAACGCCAGGTTGGTTGAAGTAGTTCCAGTAGAACCTGCCGTCGAACATCCTCTCCATGGCGGCGAGCGGAGGTTCAGCCCCTCGGAACGGCGGCGGCACGCTGAGCCCGGCCACCCCCAGCACGACATCCGGCCGCAGCAGCGCGGTGTGCCAGGCGACGGGCGCGCCCCAGTCGTGACCGACGACGTACGCCGTCTCCTCACCCAGCGCATGAATCAGCCCGACGACGTCACCGACCAGGTGGAGCATGCTGTACGCGTCCACGTCGTCGGGGTGATCACTCCTGCCGTATCCGCGCTGGTCGGGGGCGACCACGCGGAAACCGGCGGCGGCCAGCGGACCGAACTGGTGGTGCCAGGAGTGCCAGGCCTCCGGGAAGCCGTGCAGGAGGACGACCAGCGGGCCCTCACCCTCCTCCGCAATGTGCAACCGGATCCCGTTCACGTCGATCATTCGGTGCTCAACCATGTGCAAAAGCATATGCGCCCGCACAGGGCGGCGACTTCGACGGCTCGGGCTACACGTTCCCGAGGGACGCCGTCGACAGCGGCCTGGCGATGTCCTCCAGCGAGCGCCGTTCCGCCCGTACCGCGAGCGCCGCCGCGACCAGTCCCGCCGCGCACATCAGCCCGGCGCCGATCTGGAAGGCGAGCACCGTGTCGGCGACCACGCCCGTGCTGGTCAGGTCCGCGAAGAGGAGCGGCCCGCTGATGCCGCCGGCCGCGGTTCCGATGGCGTAGAAGAAGGCGATGGCCATGGCCCGGGTCTCCATCGGGAAGACCTCGGAGACGGTCAGGTACGCGCTGCTCGCACCCGCCGACGCGAAGAACAGCACCACGCACCAGCAGGCGGTCAGCGTCACCGCGCTCAGCGAGCCCCGGCCGAAGAGCCAGGCCGTACCGAAGAGCAGCAGGCCCGAGCCGAGATACGTCGACGAGATCATGATCCGGCGGCCCACGGTGTCGAAGAGCTTGCCGAGCAGCAGCGGGCCGAGGAAGTTGCCGGCCGCGATGACGGCGAAGTAGTAGCCGGTGTCGGAGGTCGGCACGTCGAAGAACTCGGTGAGGATCGCGCCGAAGCCGAAGGTGATCGCGTTGTAGAGGAATGCCTGGCCGATGAAGAGGGAGAGGCCGAGGACGGCACGCTTGCGGTACGTCGAGAAGACCGTGCGCCCGATGGTGAGGAAGCCGATGCTCTTGCGCTGGTGGATGGTGATCTCCCCGGCGGGCGGCGGGAGTCGGTGTCCCTTCTCCGCCTCGATCTGCCGCTCCACGTCGCTGACGAGGCGTTCGGCCTCCTCTCCCCTGCCGTGGATGAACAGCCACCTCGGACTCTCGGGAACGTTGCGGCGTACGAGGAGGATCACCAGGCCCAGGACGACGCCGAGGGCGAAGGTGAGCCGCCAGCCGACGTTCATCGCGAACAGGTCCGTGTTCAGCGCGACGATCGACAGGAGCGAGCCGCCGATCGCGCCCAGCCAGAAGCTGCCGTTGATGATCAGGTCGACGCGGCCCCGGTAGTGGGAGGGGATCAGTTCGTCGATCGCCGAGTTGATGGCCGCGTACTCGCCGCCGATGCCGAAGCCGGTGAGGAAGCGGAAGAGGAAGAACCACCAGGAGTGGAAGGAGATCGCGGTCAGGGCCGTCGCCGCGAGGTAGACGGCGAGGGTGACCATGAAGAGTTTCTTGCGGCCGAACTTGTCCGTGAGGCGGCCGAAGAACAGCGCCCCGGAGCAGGCTCCGGCCACGTAGAGGGCGGCCGCGATGCCGGTGACCTGGGCCGCCGAGACCGGTAATCCGCTGCCGGACTCGGAGAGCCGGCCCGCGATGTTGCCTACAACTGTGACTTCCAGTCCGTCGAGGATCCACACCGTGCCGAGACCGATGACGATGGTCCAGTGCCAGCGCGACCACGGCAGACGGTCCAGACGGGCGGGGACGGCGGTGGTGACGGTGCCGGTGTCGGCCTCGGTGACGGACATGGGCTCCCTCCTCGTCGAGCGAACCGAGCGAACCCGGCACGGGTCCCCCCGACGAAGAGGCCTACGCCCGCGTCCGTACCGGCCGGACGGCGGGTCCGTACCGGCTAGCCGCCCAGCGCCCGCGACACCGTGTAGATCACAAGACCCGCCAGCGAGCCCACCACCGTGCCGTTGATCCGGATGAACTGCAGGTCACGGCCGATGTGTGCCTCGATCTTCTTGGAGGTGTGCTCGGCGTCCCAACCGGCGACGGTGTCGGTGATGAGGGAGGTGATCTCGTCGCGGTAGGTCGTCACGACGTACACCGCCGCGCCCTCGACCCACCCGTCGACCTTGGCCTGGAGCTTCGGGTCCGTGGACATCCGGGCGCCCAGCGACAGCAGCGAGGCCCGCACGCGCAGCCGCAGCTCGCTGCGCTCGTCCTCCGCCGCGGACACGATCATCTGCCGTACGGAGGACCAGGCGGAGGCGATCAGGTCCTGGACCTCGCCGCGGCCGAGGACCTCCCGCTTGAGGTTCTCCACGCGCGCGCGGGTCTCGGTGTCGGACTGGAGGTCGGAGGCGAAGTCGGTGAGGAAGCGGTCGAGGGCGCCGCGGGCCGGGTGGGCGGGCATGTCGCGCATCTCGGTGACGAAGCGCAGCAGTTCCTTGTAGACGCGCTCGCCGACCCGCTTGTCGA
The DNA here is from genome assembly GCF_040654355.1 of Streptomyces sp. NPDC050704. NCBI lineage: Bacteria > Bacillati > Actinomycetota > Actinomycetes > Kitasatosporales > Streptomycetaceae > Streptomyces > Streptomyces sp. NPDC050704. Next base: position 25,821 of record NZ_JBFAHW010000039.1, read on the forward strand.
CGAACTTCGGGGTCCAGCCGGGGGCGCCGCCCTGCACGGCGTCCATGACCTGGTCGTTGTGGAGGACCAGCCAGTCGTGGGCACGTACGCAGATCAGGTCGACGACCCGCCGGTGGCCGCCGTCCGCGACGACCTTCTCCAGCATCTTCCCTATGCCGGGGGCGATCTCCTGGGCGTCGGCCCGCCGGTTGATGGCCTCGCCGACGACGGCCTGCACGTCGGAGTCGCGCAGCACGGCGAGCGCGCCGCGCAGGGCGGTGGCCAGTTCCGCCGTCACCCGGTCGGCGTGCTCCGGCAGAGCCAGCCAGGCGCCGAGCCGGCTGCCGATGCCGACGGCCCGCAGGCGGCCGCGTACGACGTCCCGGGACAGGAAGTTCTCGCCGACGAACTCGCCCAGGGAGACGCCGAGTTGGTCCTTCTTCGTCGGGATGATCGCGGTGTGCGGGATGGGCAGGCCCATGGGCCGCCGGAAGAGCGCGGTGACGGCGAACCAGTCGGCGAGCGCGCCCACCATGCCGGCCTCGGCGGCCGCGGCGACGTACCCCGTCCAGGCGCCCGCGCCGGAGTTGCCGGCCCACTTGGCGAGTACGTAGACGACGGCGACCAGGAGCAGCATGCCGGTCGCCGTGAGCTTCATCCGGCGCACGCCGCGGAACTTCTCCTCGTCGGCGGGGCTGAACGAGGTCATCGCACGGCCGGCCTCGGCCGCACCGCGGTTCACGGCGCCGCCGGGCCGGGCATGCTGACCCTCCGAACCTGTTTCCGCGCCCGCTCCCGCTCCCGAACCTGCTCCCGAACCTGTTTCATCCGCTTTCGTGCGTTCCATCCACGGTCCCATCCACTCCACCCGTTCCTGTCCCCCGCACCCATTGTCCCAACCTGACCGACTCCTGGAACGGAACAGGAGTTCCCGGCGTCTTCCCGGGCGGGGGCCGGAAGAACCGCAAGCGGAAAAACCGGCAGCAGCCGCGGGAGCGATGGGGGTCCTGTCGGGCATCTCCCCCGCCATGCCTCATCATGGGGTCATCACATCGGAGCCCCGAGCTCCCATTGCTCTAGGAGACACGCACCGCATGACCAGGCGTTACGGTTATGCCTTGCTGGCCGCGATCGTTGCTGTGATCGTGGTCATTTCAGCCGCCATATACGTCGGTGTATCGGCCGACGACGGTGAGGAGAACACCCTCGCCAGCGGCCGCACCCCGAACAACTCGGCGGCTCCCGCGTCCACCGGCACCTGGGTGGGCGCCTGGTCGGCGTCCCCGGCCGGGTCCGAGCCCGGCACCGAGGTGAACGGGATGGCGGGCCGTTCGGTACGCAACGTCGTGCACGTGGGCGTCGGCGGTACCGCGGTCCGGATCACCCTGTCGAACCTGTACGGGCAGCAGCCACTCAGCATCACGCACGCCTCGGTCGCCGTCGCGGTCGCCCCGAACAACGCCGAGGCGGCCGCCGACACCATGCGCCGCCTCACCTTCCGCGGCAGCCCGTCGGTGATCGTGCCGGCCGGGCAGCAGGTGGTGAGCGACGCCGTGCGGCTGCTGATCCCGCACGACAGGGACGTGCTGGTGACGACGTACTCGCCGACCCCGTCCGGCCCGGTCACCTACCACCCGCAGGCCCGGCAGATCTCGTACACGGCGGAGGGCGACCGCACGGAGGACGTGAGCGGCGCCGCCTACACCGGACAGACCCCGTACTGGCGCTACCTGACCGCGCTGGACGTGCTGAGCAACGAGTCGCAGGGCACGGTCGTCGTCATCGGCGACTCGCTCACCGACGGCGCGACCTCGTCCGTGGGCGAGAACCGGCGCTGGACGGACGTCCTCGCCGACCGGCTGCGCGACTCCTCGGACGGCCCCCGCTACAGCGTGGTCAACCAGGGCATCAGCGGCAACCGCATCCTGTCCAGCGGCCTCGGCCGCCCCGCCGAGAACCCCAGCGGTCTGAGCCGCTTCGACCGCGACGTGCTCGGCCGCACGAACGTCAGGGCCGTCGTCGTCGTGCTCGGCGTCAACGACATCCTGCGCACACCCCACGTGACAGACCCGGACAACATCACCGACGGCCTGCGCGAGCTGAAGCGGCTGGCACACGCCCGGGGCCTGCGGGTCGTCGGCGCCACCCTCATGCCCTTCCAGGGCCACCGCGGCTACCAGCGGGACCTGGAGGCCACCCGCAAGGCCGTCAACGCCAAGATCCGCGCCGGCAAGGTCTTCGACGACTACGTCGACTTCGACAAGGCACTCCGCGACCCGTACAACCCCCGCCGCCTCCGCTCCGACTACGACTCGGGCGACCACCTCCACCCGAGCGACAAGGGCTACGAACGAATGGCAGAGGTCTTCGATTTGGACGACCTGAAGGGCGCGGCTCCGGCCGAGCTGTAGCCCCGTAAGGGGCGCGGGGCTGTATCGATTTGCGGCTCCGCCGCGTGGGCGCGACCAGCCACAGCCGGCCCGCGCTATACGGCACTACCCGCGGAAGCGATCAGTCCCGATCGTGCCGGTTACCTCGCCGCTCATCCCGCTCATCACGCCGCGCATCCCGCCGTTCCCGCCGCTCCTCATGCCGCTCATCCCGATGCTGACGCAACATCTCCCGATGCTGCTCCATCGCGGCACGATGGATGGCCCGCGCCTCGTCCAGCCCGTCGTCACGCTCATCCCAGGCGCCGGCCCCCTCCAGGGCCCGGCGCCTGTTCTCCTCCAGCTCTTCCTGGCGGGCAGCCTTCCGCTCCAGCTTCTCCAACCGCCGCTCCTCCTTCTGGCGGAGCCGCTCAGCCCTGGTCAGCTTGCGTTCGACACCGACGCCACCCCAGAAGGCGAACCCGGTCACGATGACGCGCGGGGCACCCGGATCACCCGGCACGCCTTGCTGGCTGTGGTCGAAGCCGCCCATGATGCCGATCCCGCGGACGACGACCTCGACGCCGGGCGGCACGATCACGTCCAGACCGCCCATGATCGCGACGCAGTTGACGACCACCTCGCCGTCGGCGAAATCCGCCTCGCGCAGATCGATGGCCCCGCCGCCCCAGAACGCGAACGCGTTGAAGCGCCTGGGCATGGTCCAGCGCCCCTTGCGCTCGAACCCCGACATGATCGCCACGCCCCACTGGGACGAGCCGTCGCCCCCGACGATCCGGCCCGCCCAGTCCCCCGTCCCGGCGTCGGGCCGCTTGACCATCGACACCACGGGAGCGGGAGCGGCCACCCCGGGCCCGGGCAGATCCCGGGTGATCGGCGCCAACTCCTTGTACGTACGCGCCTTGTACGTCGCCTCAAGACGTTCCTCGAACTCCTCCATGTCGAGGCGGCCCTCCGCGAGGGCGTCCCTCAGCACTTCGGCCACCTGCTCACGGTCGGCGTCGGAGGCACGCAGCTCGGGAAGTCCGTCGGACCCGTCAGATCCGTGAGATCCGTCGGATCCGTCAGAAGAGCCGCCGGAAGGACCGCCGGGGAGTTCGTCCGTCATGGACAGAAGCCTACGAGGTTGCCTTCTCCGCGTACATGCGGCTGATGACCGCCTCGATGTCCGGTTCCCGCACCGACAGGTCCACCAGCGGATACTCGGCTGCGATCCGCGCCACCAGCGGCGCCGCCGACTCCGCCGCCGGGAAGGCCAGCCACTGCCGGGGCCCCTCGACCTTCACCACGCGCGCCAACTCGACCTCGATGGGCGGAAGTTCACGTTCCAGGTCCACCACCAGCGTCCGCTCGCTCTCGCCGATCTCGTGCAGCCCGGTCAGCGGCCCGTCGTACATCAGGCGTCCGTGGTCGATCACCATCACCCGCCGGCACAGCTGCTCGATGTCGGTCAGGTCGTGCGTGGTGAGCAGCACGGTCGTACCGCGCTCGGCGTTGAGCTCCCGCAGGAACTCCCGCACCCGCGCCTTGCTGATCACGTCGAGCCCGATCGTCGGCTCGTCCAGGTACAGCACCTCCGGATCGTGCAGCAGCGCCGCCGCGATGTCCCCGCGCATCCGCTGCCCGAGCGACAGCTGCCGCACCGGCACGTCCAACAGGGCGCCCAGTTCGAGGAGTTCGACACACCGGTCGAGATTCTCGGCGTACCGCGCGTCGGGGATGCGGTACATGCGGCGCATCAGCCGGTACGAGTCGATCAGCGGCAGGTCCCACCACAGGGTCGTACGCTGCCCGAACACCACCCCGATGCGATGGGCGAGCCGGGTGCGCTCGCGGGACGGGTCGATGCCCGCGACCCGCAGCCGTCCGCCGCTCGGCGTCAGAATCCCGGTCAGCATCTTGATGGTGGTGGACTTGCCCGCGCCGTTGGGCCCGATGTAGCCCACCATCTCGCCGCGCGGCACGGTGAAGGAGATCGAGTCGACCGCCCGCACCTGATGCCGCTCACTGCGCAGGAAGCCGGTCTTCTTGCGTACGTCGAAGACCTTCTCGACGCGGTCGAGCTCGATGAAGGCCGCGCCCTCGCCTGAAATGCCCATGTCCCCTAACTTCCCGTGCTCCGGTACGAACGAAGACCCGCACGCCAGGCGACCCCCGCGAGCGCACAGCAGGCGACCGCCACCAGCGGCGGCAGGAACGCGACCCACTCCGGCAGGTCGAGCGGATACGGCAGCCCCAGCACGTACAGCGCGGGCAGCCAGTTGACGAAGGCGAGCGGCAGTACGAAGGTCACCCCGCGCACCAGGTCCTTCGCGAAGACGGTCGGCGGGTACTGGAGGAGGGTGGTGCCGCCGTACGTGAAGGAGTTCTGCACCTGGGACGCGTCCTGGGCGACGAACTGGAAGGCCGCGCCCGCCACGAACACCGCCGCGAAGATCCCGGCGCCGCTGACCACCATCACCGGCATCATCAGCAGCTTCACCGGGGTCCAGTCGATGTCGAGTACGACCAGCGCGTACCCGAGGACCAGCAGCCCCTGCGTGATCCGGCCCAGGCGGCGCAGCGCGAACCGGTCCGCGGCGACCTGCGCCAGCACCGGCACCGGCCGCACCAGCAGCGTGTCGAACGTGCCGTCGCGCACCCGCCCGCCGAGCCGGTCCATCGAGCCGAGCGCCAGGTCGGCCAGGCCGAAGGAGGCGCTGGACAGCCCGTACAGGAAGGCCACCTCGCCCAGCGAGTAGCCGCCCAGCTCGTCGACCCGCGAGAACATCAGCAGGATCGCGACGAAGTCGAGCGCGGTGCCGGCGAAGTTGCCGAACGCGGTCATCACGAAGGACGCGCGGTACGCCATCGTGGAGCGGATCCACATCCCGGCGATCAGCAGGTACGCGCGCAACCCGTCCACCACCCGCGAGGTCCGCGACGTCGGCCACGAGGTCTCAGCCACCCTGGACCACCACCCTGCGCGTCGCCGCCGTCTGGACCAGGCGGCCGAGCGCGAGCAGCCCGACGGCCCAGGCGGCCTGGAAGGCGTACGTACGCAGCAGGCCGAACCCCGTGCGCTCGCCGAGCAGCACGTCGGCCGGCGCCTGGAGCAGCGCCGACCAGGGCAGCGCGCGGGCCACCTCGCCGAGCGCGCCCGGGAAGACGTTCAGCGGCAGCACCATCCCGGAGAAGAAGAGGCCCGTGAGCACGGACAGCTGCTGCACGCCCGCGCCGTCCATGAACCAGAACGCCGACAGCGCCACGAGATAGCGGATCGCGAAGCTCACGACGAGACCGAGCACGACGGCGACCAGGAACGCCAGCCAGGTCACGGGATCGGTCGGCAGCGCGATGTGGAAGACGAGCCCGCCGAACGCGATCGGTACCACCCCGCGCCCCGCCAACTGGAACGCGGCCCGCCCTGCGTCCGCCGCCAGCCACCACGCCTGAAGATCCGCGGGCCGGTAAAGGTCGATCGCGATGTCACCCGTACGGATTCTCTCGATCATCTCGTCCTCGAAGCCGCCGCCCATCACCGCGACCGCCGCGAGCAGCCCCTGCCCGAGCCACACGTACGTCAGCGCCTGCGCCTGGTCGTAGCCGCCGAGGCCCGGCCGCTCGTCCCACAGCGCGATGTACGTGTAGGCCAGGATCAGCCCGAAGACGGTGTTGGTGAACACGCCCGCCGCGGTCGCCACCCGGTAGGTCGAGTACCGCCGGAACCCGCTCGCCGCGACGGCCGCGTACAACCGCCCTGTCCCCACCTTGCCGGGCCCCCTTCGACCGTTCCGAGCGTTCTGAATGCCTGCTGAAGGCCTTCTCCAAGCCTTCTCGAAGCCTTCTGAGCCAAAGCGCAGGAGCCTAGTCGCGCGGCCGTGCACCGTGCCAGGCATTTTCCGCACACGACGCGTGCCACGAGCAGGGAACGATTCGCCGGGTGGGACAGTCTTCAAGGAGGGACGCACTAGGCGTACGAGGGCGTACGAGACGTACGACGCGAAAGCGAAACGGGAGTCCGGCACAACATGAACGACCAGCCGCAGCCAGAGCAGCCGAGCAAGGGCTGGGCACCGAGAGACCCGGAAGCCGCCTCCGCGGCGGCGCCGGACACACCCGGGAACACACCTGGGAACGCATTCGGGGAGACGACCGAGGTCCCGCCCGGGGTCACGCCAGGCAAGAAGCCCAAGCGGCCCAAGCGCACCGGCTGGCGACGGATGGTCCCGACCTGGCGGTTCGTGCTCGGCACGTTCGTCATCGTGACCCTGCTGCTCATCGGCCTGTTCGCACTCGGCTACACCATGGTCAAGATCCCGTCGGCGAACTCGGCCGCGATCAAGCAGAGCAACGTCTACCTGTACGCGGACGGCAGCCAGCTGGCCCGGGACGGTGAGGTCAACCGGGAGAGCGTGACGCTCGACCTGATCTCCAAGGACGCCCAGCACGCGGTGCTGGCCGCCGAGGACCGGGACTTCTACACCGAGTCGGCCGTCGACCCCAAGGCGATGATCCGGGCCGGCTGGAACACCGCCACCGGCAAGGGCAAGCAGTCCGGCTCGACGATCACCCAGCAGTACGTGAAGAACTACTACCTGGCCCAGGACCAGACCGTCACCCGGAAGGTGAAGGAGTTCTTCATCTCCATCAAGCTGGACCGCGAGAAGAGCAAGGCCGACATCCTCGAGGGCTACCTCAACACCAGCTACTTCGGCCGCAACGCGTACGGCATCCAGGCCGCCGCCCAGGCCTACTACGGAGTCGACGCCAAGGACCTGACGGCCGCGCAGGGCGCCTATCTGGCCGCGCTGCTGAACGCGCCGAGCGAGTACGACGTCGTCGCGCACCCCGAGAACAAGCCGGCCGCGCTGGCCCGCTGGAACTACGTCCTCGACGGCATGGTCAAGAAGAAGTGGCTGAGCGAGGCGGACCGCGCCGGCACCAAGTTCCCCGAGCCCAAGCAGACGGTGATCGCGACCGGGATGTCAGGACAGCGCGGCTACATCGTCAAGGCCGTGAACGACTACCTGATCGACAACAAGATCGTCGACGAGGAGACGCTGAACGCCGGCGGCTACCGCATCACGACCACCCTGCAGAAGCCCAAGCAGAACGCCTTCGTGAAGGCCGTCGACGACCAGGTGATGGACGAGCTCGACAAGAAGAACCGCAAGGTCGACAACTACGTCCGCGCGGGCGGCGCCTCCATCGACCCCAAGACCGGCAAGGTCCTCGCGATGTACGGCGGCATCGACTACACGAAGCAGTACTACAACAACGCCACCCGCCGGGACTACCAGGTCGGCTCCACCTTCAAGCCGTTCGTGTTCACCTCGGCCGTCCAGAACGACTCGACCACCCAGGACGGCCGCACGATCACCCCGAACACCGTCTACGACGGCAACAACGTGCGCCCCGTGGAGGGCTGGGAGGGCGGCTCGTACGCCCCGGAGAACGAGGACCAGGTCTCGTACGGCCCGGTCTCGGTCCGCACCGCCACCGACAAGTCCGTGAACTCCGTGTACGCGCAGATGGCCGTGGACGTCGACCCGGAGAAGGTCAAGAAGACGGCCGTCGGGCTGGGCATCCCGTCCGACACCCCCGACCTGACGGCGTCCCCGTCGATCGCGCTCGGCCCGGCCACGGCCAGCGTCCTCGACATGGCGGAGGCGTACGCGACCCTCGCCAACCACGGCAAGCGCGGCACGTACACGATGATCGAGAAGATCACCAAGGACGGCGCGAACGTGGTGGACCTGCCCGAGCGCAAGACCTGGCAGGCGGTGAGCCGCGAGGCCGCCGACACCACGACCTCGGTCCTGCAGAGCGTCGTCGAAGGCGGCACCGGCACGGCCGCGCAGGCCGCCGACCGCCCCGCGGCGGGTAAGACCGGCACCGCCGAGGAGGACACGGCGGCCTGGTTCGCGGGCTACACCCCGAACCTCGCCACCGTCGTCGCCGTCATGGGCCAGGACCCGGACACCGGCGCGCACAAGTCGCTGTACGGAGCACTCGGCCAGCCCCGTATCAACGGCGGCGGCTACCCGGCGCAGATCTGGGCCCAGTACACCAAGGCCGCGCTCAAGGGCAGCACGGCCCAGGAGTTCGACCTGAAGGTGCAGGAGGGCTCGGCCGAACAGCAACTCCCGCCGGCCGACCCCACACCGGAACAGCCCACCACGGCCGGTCAGGACAACGGCGGAACCACCGGCGGCGAGGAGACCCCCGCCACCCAGGGCGGCCAGACCGACGGCGGCACGACCGGAGACGGCGGCACGACCGACACCGGCGGCACGACGACCGACGGCGGCACCACCACGGACGGCGGCACGACCGGAGACGGCGGCACCACGGACGGCGGCACCACCACCGGCGGCACCGACGGCGCGGGCGGCACGACCGGCGACGGCACGACGAACACGGGCGGCGGCGACGGCTCGACGGACGGCGGTGGCGGAACGACGGACGGCACGGACATCGGGGGTCTCCCCTAGTCGCCCGGAAGGGGCCGGTAATCGCCCGGAAGGGGCCGGTAATCGCCCGGAAGGGGCCGGTGGCGATGGCCACCGGCCCCTTCTGGTGTCTCGCTGCTCTAGAGGTACAGCCCCGTCGAGTCCTCGGAGCCCTCGAACCGGTCCGCCGCCACGGCGTGCAGGTCCCGCTCGCGCATCAGCACGTACGCGGTGCCGCGCACCTCGACCTCGGCCAGGTCCTCCGGGTCGTACAGGACGCGGTCGCCCGGCTCGACGGTCCGTACGTTCTGCCCGACCGCGACGACCTCGGCCCAGGCGAGCCGCCGGCCGACGGCCGCGGTCGCGGGAATCAGAATGCCGCCGCCGGAGCGGCGCTCCCCCTCGGCGGTGTCCTGCCGCACGAGCACGCGGTCGTGCAGCATCCGGATGGGCAGCTTGTCGTGATGGGTCTTCTCGCTCACGTCAACGAACCTACCTGGCTTTGCGGAGCACGTACGTGGGTGGGTGCGGGTGAGGTGCCGACGAGGGCCGCCGACCGGACGCGGGCGCGGTCAGCCCCTGCGGCGCCGCGAGCCCACCGCGAACAGGCCGACGAGGCCGACCACCACGAGGGCCACGGGCACGACCCGCTCCAGCCGGGGCGCCCCCTCCTCCGTGACGAACTGCCCCTTCACATCGCCGACGATCCGGTTGACGCCGACGTAGGCACGCCCCAGCGAGTGGTCGATGCTGGACGCCACCTTCGCCTTGGCGTCCCCGACGATGGTCTTCGGGTGCACCCGCACACCGATCTCGTCGAGCGTCTCGGCAAGGGTTTCGCGACGGCGTTTGATGTCCGCCTCGATCTGCGCCGGAGTCCTGGTGTCCGGCGAGCTCGACGTGTCCGACACGCGCTGCCTCCGTGGTCGTGGTCGTTTTCCGGTGGCCTGTTCTCATCGGCCTTTTCTCTGGTCGACAGTCTGTCAGCTCCGCTCGCCGCGCACCGCTCGGCACCCCCATTACGCTCGGGTGCGTATCCACCACCCCGCAAGGAGACCGAACCGAGATGAGCGAGCGACTCCAGCCCGGCGACACCGCCCCCGCCTTCACCCTGCCCGACGCCGACGGCAACGAGGTCTCCCTGGCCGCCCACAAGGGCCGCAAGGTCATCGTCTACTTCTACCCCGCCGCCCTGACCCCCGGCTGCACGAAGCAGGCCTGCGACTTCACCGACAACCTCGACGTCCTGGCGGGCGCCGGCTACGACGTCATCGGCGTCTCCCCCGACAAGCCCGAAAAGCTCGCCAAGTTCCGCGAGAAGGAGTCCCTGAAGGTCACCCTGGTCGGCGACCCCGACAAGACGGTCATCGAGTCCTACGCCGCCTACGGCGAAAAGAAGAACTACGGCAAGACCTACATGGGCGTCATCCGCTCCACGATCATCGTGGACGAGGAGGGCAAGGTCGAGCGAGCCCTCTACAACGTCCGTGCGGCCGGCCACGTAGCGAAGATCATCAAGGACCTGGAGATCTGAGCCCCACCGGTTCGCGCCCTCAGGCGCTCCCCGGCGCTGGAACGGCCCGCCCGCGAAAAGCGGTGCGGGCCATTCCATATTCCGGACGTGACCATCCGATAAACGGTTCGATACTCCGTACGAGGTTGCGAACGCGCGGCCGGAACGGAGGGGAACGGTGCCAGTCAGTCCGTACACCAGGGAGCGCCTGGAGGAGGCGGCGAGTTCGTCGCGGACGCTGTCGGAGGCGTTGGGGAAGCTGGGGGTGGATGCGAGGAGTTCGACGCGGGATTACATCCGGGGGCGCATGAAGAAGTTGGGGGTGGACACGTCCCATTTCGAGCGGGAGGGGGTGCGATGGACGAGAGAAATCCTTGCAGCGGCCGTCACGGCATCGACAAACATGTGCGAGGTGCTCCGCCGTCTCGGACTTGAGGTCGTCGGCGGTCACCACACGCACATCAGCCGCCGCATCAAGACTTACGGCATCGACACCTCGCACTTCCAGGCACCGTCCCGACGAGGGGAGACCAAACGCCCCCGGACACCGGAAGCCGTGCTCGTGGAGCAGGCGGCTGCCCACGCCCGACGCATCCCGAGCGACCGCATCAGATGGGCGATGACAGCCCTGGGAGTGTCGGAGCGTTGCGCACGCTGCAGTACGGAACCGGTCTGGCGAGGACACCCACTCCCCCTGGAGGTCGACCACATCGACGGCAACTGGCGTGACAACCGCATCGAGAATCTCCGGTTCCTCTGCCCCAACTGCCACTCGACGACGGACAGTTACCGAGGACGCGCCAAAAGGCGCACCAAGAGCGGCGGATCATGAGCAACGGCGTGCAGTACACCCGCGAGCGACTGGTCCAGGCCGCCGCGCAGTGCTCCGACATCGACGAGGTCATCACCCTCTTGGGCACCCGGCCTTACGGAAATCTCCGTCCACACCTCTACAAACGCTTCGAGCACTTCGGGATCGACATCTCACACTTCCCCCGCAAGCGTCGGCATGGTCCTCAGGACCCGCCCAGCGAGAGCGAGCTACGGCAAGCGGTCGCACAGTCCATATCCATTGCCGGAGTTCTCCGGCTGCTGCAACGCTCGGACCACTCGTGGCTACGCGCGCAGCTTCCCCAGTTGGCCGCCGCTTACGGCATCGACACCTCGCACTTCCTGGGGCAGGCGCATCAACGCGGGAAGCCCGGCCCGACACCGCTGAAACGGCCAGAGGAACTGCTCGTGAAGCACGGCGGCAGGCGCCGTACAAAGACGCCACTACTCCGGCGAGCGCTTCGCGAAATCGGAGTGCCGGACGAATGCGCCGCGTGCGGCACTGGCCCGGAGTGGCTCGGCGATCCGATGACGTTGGAGGTCGATCACATCAACGGAGACTGGAGCGACGACCGGCGGGAGAATCTGCGGCTGCTTTGCCCGAACTGTCACGCGATCACCAGCACCTGGTGCCGGGGTGGTCGACGACGACGCCCGTAATCGGCCTCCCCTCACCGACGGTCGGCTTCGCCCAGTAAAGTGGGGCGCGGTACACGCGCCCGTGCGCCAACGGCTGAGCGGCGATCTTTAGGTGGTCGTGTCTGTCGGTTCGAATCCGACCGGGCGCACCAAAGCCGAAGGCCCGGCTCGCGCATCCCGCGAGCCGGGCCTTCGCCGTAGACATCCCTCAACCCACCAACTCCCGCACCACCGGCACCAGCCCCCTGAACGCCTTCCCCCGATGGCTGATCGCGTTCTTCTCCTCCGGGGTCAGTTCCGCGCACGTGCGCGTGTCGCCGTCCGGCTGGAGGATCGGGTCGTAGCCGAAACCGTTGGCGCCGACGGGGGTGTGGCGGAGGGTGCCGCGGAGGCGGCCCTCCACTACCCGTTCCGTGCCGTCCGGGAGGGCGAGGGCGGCGGCGCAGGCGAAGTGGGCCGCCCGGTGTTCGTCGGCGATGTCGCTCAGCTGGTCGAGGAGGAGCTTGAGGTTCGCGCGGTCGTCGCCGTGGGCGCCGGACCAGCGGGCGGAGAAGATGCCGGGGGCGCCGCCGAGGACGTCGACGCACAGGCCCGAGTCGTCGGCGACGGCCGGGAGGCCAGTGGCCCGGGCCAGGGCGTGGGCCTTGAGGAGGGCGTTCTCTGCGAAGGTGACGCCGGTTTCCTTGACGTCGGGGATGTCCGGGTAGGCGTCCGCGCCGACGAGGTCGTGATGGAGACCTGCGGCGACGAGGATCGCCCTCAACTCGGTGATCTTTCCGGCGTTGCGGGTGGCGAGGATCAGGCGGCTCATGGGGCTCAGCCTAGCCAGAGTCCGAGCTGGGGCCTGTCCGGCGGATCTTTCCGGGCCCGGCGCTCCTGGCACGGCTGCGCTACTGGGCCGCATCAAGGTTGGCCGGACAGTCACGCGAGCGATGGCCACCGATCGGCGGCCCACTCCAGCCATCCTGACCACCCGGGAGGCGGACCTCCAACCTCATGTCCATCGAGTTCCGTGGCGTCGGGCTCCTCGAACAGCGTCCTCCAGTGCATGAGGTCCGTCTCGCTCATCGCGAAGGTCTGATCAGGGGCGGTCGACTGGCGATGGGAGATCCGAGCACGTTGGGTCTCATGGTCCACCGGCACGTACACAAGGTGACAGGACGCGCCCACAGACATCACCAACCAGCGGATCGCGGACCTCTCGTCACGAGACCAGCATCCGAAATCCAGGACCACGTTCGTTCCCAGCTTCAGCGCCTCCAGACCAAGCCAGAGCAGCCGTCCTTCCAGCACATCGCGCTTCCCTTCCGGCTGCGGATCACCGAACAGCGGGATCATCCACTCATCCGGCGTCAGCCGCAGCGCACTGTGCTCCTTGGCCAGCTGCCGCGCTCTCGTGGTCTTTCCGGCCCCTGGCAGACCGACCGTCAGGAACAACGTCGTCACGCCCAGATCTTGTCACGAAGGCCAAGTGATCACGGCCTGGGTCAAAGGCGGATCGAAGCCACGGTGACGGTGCCATGGAAGACGTAGGCGCGCTTGTCGAATCTCGTGGCCACGGCCCGGGAGCTCTTCAGCGCGTTGACCGTTCGCTCAACTTCGTTCCTGCGCTTGTAGATCGTCTTGTCGAAGCCGGCGGGCCGGCCGCCCTTGCTGCCGCGGCGTTGGCGGTTGGCCCGCTGGTTCTTCGGCTCGGGGATCGTGTGCTTGATCTGGCGACGTCGCGGGGAGCGGCGGTTGCGTCGGGAGGAGTACGCCCTCACCGGGGCGGTGCTGCCGAGGCGCGCGTCTTTCCCCGGCAGCCTCGGAGGCGTTTTGCGTGCTCCGGCGGCGTGCTGATGGGCCCGGCAGGAGGTGGAGTCCACGCTCACCATCGACCAGTCGATGCGGCCTTCCGCGTCAGCATCGGCCAGGACAGACGCGAAGAGCCTGGCCTATGTGCCATCCGCTGACCATCGCCGATGCCGCTCGTACACGGTCTTCCGCTTGCCGAAACGCGTAGGCAGACACCGCCACGGCACCCCGGTCCGGTTCTGGTACAGGATCCCGTTGATGATCCTGCGGTGACTGCCCCAACGTCCCCCACAGAGCCCGGATTTCGGCACATGCGGTTTCAGCCGGACCCATTCGTCGCTTGTGAGATCTCCCCGCCCCATGAGCCTGCCAACGAACCGAGACCAAAACGGTCACAAGATCCGTCGGACAGACCCTGGCCAGAGCCCGGCTCCGTTACGGCGTGCAGACCTTCGTCAGTTCGCCCGCCGCGTCCGTCACCGGGCTGATGTCGGGCGTCGCGTCGCCGGCCTTGATGGACTCGCGGACGTTGGTGACCGCCGTCTGGAGGTCGTCCACGGCCTTGTTGATGTCCGTGTCGTCGGTCTTGTCGCCGATCGTGTCGAGGTTCTTGTCGATCGAGTCGAGCGCCTCGTCGGCCTGCGTCGGGTCGTTCGCCGCGTTCTCGACGGCCTGCTGGAGGTCGGTGACGCTGTCGGCGATGGTGTCGGCGGTCTGGACGCAGTCCAGGGCCTTGTTGACGGCGTCACAGCCGGTGGTCAGGCCGGCCGTCAGTGCGACGGCGGCCACGGTGGCGGCGATGGCGGTGATACGGCGGTGTCGGCGGCGGCTCGCGGCCATGGAACGGTCCTCCCGTTTGGCAGGCCCCACGGGCCCCGTTTGTTCTGGCCGGGCGCACAGCGGCGGTCCGCCGTGCACCCGTACTCGTAGGGACGCGGCGGCCCGTGCCGTGGTTGCCCGCGGCGCGCGGCTGCCTTGGTGCGTCCTTTACCTTTCCAGGACCGTATCAAGTGCCTTGTGCTGGGCGACAGCGAGTTCCGTGCAGCCCTGAACGGCCAGGTCCAGCAGGGAGTTGAGCTCGTCGCGGGCGAACGGCTCGGCCTCCGCGGTGCCCTGGACCTCGACGAACCGTCCGTCGCCGGTGCAGACGACGTTCATGTCGGTGTCTGCGCGCACGTCCTCCTCGTAGCAGAGGTCGAGGAGGGTGACCCCGCCGACGATGCCGACCGAGACGGCCGAGACCGTTCCGGTGAGGGGCTGGCGGCCGGCCCTGATGATCTTCTTGCCCTGGGCCCAGGAGATGGCGTCGGCGAGGGCGACGTACGCGCCGGTGATGGCGGCGGTGCGGGTGCCGCCGTCGGCCTGGAGGACGTCGCAGTCGAGGACGATGGTGTTCTCGCCGAGCGCCTTGTAGTCGATGACCGCGCGCAGGGAGCGGCCGATGAGGCGGCTGATCTCGTGCGTGCGGCCGCCGATCTTGCCGCGGACGGATTCGCGGTCGCCGCGGGTGTTGGTGGCGCGGGGCAGCATGGAGTACTCGGCGGTGACCCAGCCCTCGCCGCTTCCCTTGCGCCAGCGCGGGACGCCCTCGGTGACGGAGGCGGTGCAGAAGACCTTCGTGTCGCCGAAGGAGACGAGGACGGAGCCCTCGGCGTGCTTGCTCCAGCCGCGTTCGATGGTGATCGGGCGGAGCTGTTCGGGCGTGCGGCCGTCGATTCGAGACATGGCGTTGAGCCTAGTCGTATACGGGTGAAGGGCCGCCCCCGGTAACGGAAGCGGCCCTTCAGGGGTGAACCCCGGTGAGCTTCAGCGAGTCCGGCGACTCACCTCGTTCACATCATGTCCTCGATGTCCGCGGCGATCGGGTCCGCGTCCGTGCCGATGACGACCTGGATCGCCGTGCCCATCTTGACGACGCCGTGGGCGCCCGCGGCCTTCAGGGCGACCTCGTCCACCTTGCTCGGGTCGACGACCTCGGTGCGCAGCCGGGTGATGCAGCCCTCGACCTCTTCGATGTTGTCGATGCCGCCGAGCCCGGCGACGATCTTCTCAGCCTTGGTGGCCATGTCCTGTCTCCCTGATCCGAACCGCTTTGTCGCAGTAACCCACAGTTGGCCCATCTTCGCGAGCGGTCACGCCCTGTGTGCCGAAGGATGGCGATCACGACAGCGCGATCGTTCCGCGAACCGTTCGCCGACTGGTCTACACCACTTTCCAATGGCCGCCAAGCCCGGCCCTGTTCCCCGACCTTCTTCCCGGCGGGCGCGGGAGAACACAGGAGGACACCCATGACCGCCGACAGAGCCGACAGCGCGGGCGGCGCGCTGCTGGTTCCAGAAGGGCTGTGCGGATCATCCCGATCGCTGGGCCGGGCCGGGGGAGTGCGGGTTTGTGGGTGATCTGCGGGTAGGCGGGGGCTGAGCGCGCAGTTCCCCGCGCCCCTTACGGGGCGCTATGGGGCGGCCACAGAACTACGGGTTCCTTATCCTGCCTTCACCGTGCTACAACAGGTCTACACCACTGAGTGGTGTAGACCACGCGGTCGATGGCCGCGTTCCCTCGGAGACGCGCCGCCCCTCGTATTTTCCCTGTCCCCAGGCGGCGCCATGCCTACTGGAGGAAGTTGTGTCCACGGACAGCGCCGCCCCCGCGGCCGCGAAGAAGAGGGGCTCCGGTGCGATGGCTGTCATGCAGCGCATCGGCCGCAGCCTGATGCTGCCGGTCGCTGTCCTGCCGGCGGCCGCGCTCCTGGTGCGCCTCGGCAACACCGACATGCTCGGGCGCGAGTCGTTCCCGGAGTTCATCACCAAGATCGCCGGGTTCATGGCGGCGGGCGGCAACGCGATCCTCGACAACATGGCGCTGCTGTTCGCGGTGGGCATCGCGATCGGCTTCGCCAAGAAGTCGGACGGCTCGACCGCGCTCGCGGCCGTCGTCGGTTACCTGGTCTTCAAGAACGTGCTCGCCACGTTCACCGACAAGAACCTCCCGCAGGTCGCGGAGGCCGTCGACGGCAAGGTCGTCATGGTGGACGCCCCGGTGGACGCCAAGGTCCTCGGCGGGGTGGTGATGGGCATAGTCGTCGCTCTGCTCTACCAGAAGTTCTACCGGACCAAGCTGCCCGACTGGGCGGGCTTCTTCGGCGGCCGCCGCCTCGTCCCGATCCTCTCCGCCTTCGCGGGCCTGTTCATCGGCATCGTCTTCGGTTACATCTGGCCGGTCCTCGGCACCGGTCTGCACAACCTCGGTGAGTGGCTGGTCGGTTCGGGCGCCGCGGGCGCGGGCATCTTCGGTGTCGCCAACCGTGCGCTGATCCCGATCGGCATGCACCACCTGCTGAACTCCTTCCCCTGGCTCCAGGCGGGCGAGTACGAGGGCAAGAGCGGCGACATCGCCCGCTTCCTGGCCGGTGACCCGAACGCCGGGCAGTTCATGACGGGCTTCTTCCCGATCATGATGTTCGCCCTGCCCGCGGCCTGCCTCGCGATCGTGCACTGCGCCCGCCCCGAGCGCCGCAAGATCGTCGGCGGCATGATGCTCTCGCTCGCGCTGACGTCCTTCGTCACCGGCGTGACCGAGCCGATCGAGTTCACGTTCATGTTCATCGCGCCGGTCCTGTACGCCATCCACGCGGTCCTCACCGGTGTCTCCATGGCGCTGACCTGGGCACTCGGCATGAAGGACGGCTTCGGCTTCTCGGCCGGCGCGGTCGACTTCTTCCTGAACCTCGGCATCGCGACGAATCCATGGGGCCTGGTCGGGGTGGGCCTCTGTTTCGCGGTGGTCTACTACGCGGTCTTCCGCTTCGCGATCATCAGGTTCAACCTGCCGACACCGGGCCGCGAGTCCGACGAGGAGCTGGCGGAGCTGCAGAAGGCGGAGGCCAAGTAGCCCCGCTCGCCCTCCCCGGTACGTGAAGGCCCCGGAACCGAATCGGTTCCGGGGCCTTCGGGTGCGTACGGGTGCGGCCGGGTCTCAGATCTCGTACGTCACTCGCGGTGCCGCCAGTTCCACCGGTCCACCGAACACCGCGCGGGCGTCCGCCAGGTTTGCCTGGGGGTCCGTCCACGGGGGGATGTGGGTCAGGACGAGGCGGCGGGCCGCGGCGCGGGCCGCGGTCTCACCGGCCTCGCGGCCGTTGAGGTGGAGGTCCGGGATGTTCTCCTTGCCGTGGGTGAACGCGGCCTCGCAGAGGAACAGGTCGGTGTCCCGGGCGAGTTCGTCGAGCGTGTCGCACACGCCCGTGTCCCCGGAGTAGGTCAGCGAACGCCCGCCGTGCTCCACGCGGATGCCGTACGCCTCCACGGGATGGCTCACCTTCTCGGTGTGCACCGAGAACGGGCCGATCTCGAAGGAGCCCGGCTTGACCGTGTGGAAGTCGAAGACCTCGCTCATGGAGGAGGCGGAGGGGGTGTCCGCGTACGCGGTGGTCAGGCGTTCTTCCGTGCCCTCGGGTCCGAATACGGGGATCGGGGCGCAGCGGCCGCCGTCATGGCGGTAGTAGCGCGCGACGAAGTACGCGCACATGTCGATGCAGTGGTCGGCGTGCAGGTGGCTGAGGAAGATCGCGTCAAGGTCGTAGAGACCGCAGTGGCGCTGCAGCTCGCCAAGGGCACCGTTGCCCATGTCGAGAAGCAGCCGGAAGCCGTCGGCCTCGACGAGGTAGCTCGAGCAGGCCGATTCCGCGGACGGGAACGACCCCGAGCAGCCGACGACGGTGAGCTTCATAGAGCAGAAACCTCCGCGGGCGGGGGGTGAAAACGGGGGTCGTGCGGTCTGTCGAGCGTAAGGCGCAAAAGGGCCGGTCGCTCCTCAGTCGAGGGCCGTTGTGGGGGAACTCACCTGCGGTGTCACCGGTTCGGGGGCCGACGGGGTGGACGGGCGTCGGCGGGGGGCGTGCCGGTACCGTCGTAGGCATGAACACGTCGTGGTGGCTCGCGCTGGCCGCCGTGGTGCTGCTCGCGCTTGTCGCGTCGCTGGTCGACGGGTGGGGGCGGGGGCGGCGGCCGCCGGGTGGGCGGGGGCGGGTGGTTCGGCCGCGGGTCGCGGAGATCTGGTGGGCGGCCGTGCCCTCCGGGGGTGGGGCCGGTGTGGAGGATCGGCCCTGTCTTGTGCTGGCCGTGCGGGGCCGTACCGTCGTCGTCGCGAGGATCACCGGGGAGTATCGGGGCCGGGGGCGGGACGGGCGGACCGGGGTCATCTCGCTGCCGCCGGGGTCTGTGGGCGAGGCCCATGGCCGGGCGAGCTTCCTGGAGACGGATGAGCTGCGGGATCTGGCTGTGCGGGATTTCCGGTGGAGGGTGGGGGTGGTGGATCCGGTGGTGTGGGATCAGGTGCGGTATCTGGCGGGGTAGGGCTTTTCTTCGCCCCCGCCGCCCCTACCCGTCCCATCCCTGGGGGCTGCGCCCCCAGACCCCCTTTTCGGCCTGAACGGCCTCGTCCTCAAACGCCGGACGGGCTAGAGGGGCCTGGGCTGGGCTGGAAGTGCGGGCTGGCGGGGTGCACGGGCTGGCTGGGTGCCCGAGCGGGCTGGAAGTGCGGGTGGGCAGAGTGCCGCGGGCGGGCGGGGTGCGTGGGCTCGCTGGGTACGCGGGCGGGCTGAAGGTTCCTGGACGGGCTGGGTGCGCGGGCGGGCTGGAGGTTCCTGGACGGGCTGGGTGCGCGGGCGGGCTGGAGGGCAGGGCGTAGCCCGCCCTCCAGGGGCGCGGGGAACTGCGCGACCAGCCCCACCCACCCGCACCCGACACCACACCCCCCGGCGCCCCGAGGCGGAGCCCTACGCCCAGAGTTGGCCCTGCAATGTCTCGATGGCCTCCTCCGTCGTGGCCGCCGTGTAGACGCCTGTGGAGAGGTACTTCCAGCCGCCGTCCGCGACGACGAAGGCGATGTCGGCGGACTCCCCCGCCGCCACGGCCTTCTTGCCGACCCCGATCGCGGCGTGCAGCGCGGCCCCAGTGGAGACACCCGCGAAGATGCCCTCCTGCTGGAGCAACTCCCGGGTACGGGTCACGGCGTCGGCGGAGCCGACCGAGAAGCGGGTGGTCAGGACCGAGGCGTCGTACAGCTCGGGCACGAAGCCCTCGTCGAGGTTCCGCAGCCCGTACACCAGGTCGTCGTAGCGCGGCTCGGCGGCGACGATCCTGACGTCCGGCTTGTTCTCGCGGAGGAAGCGGCCGACGCCCATGAGCGTGCCCGTGGTGCCGAGGCCGGCGACGAAGTGGGTGATCGAGGGGAGGTCTGCGAGGATCTCAGGACCGGTCGTGGCGTAGTGGGCGCCCGCGTTGTCCGGGTTGCCGTACTGGTAGAGCATCACCCAGTCCGGGTGCTCGGCCGACAGCTCCTTGGCGACGCGTACCGCCGTGTTGGAGCCGCCCGCCGCCGGGGAGGGGATGATCTCGGCGCCCCACATGCCGAGCAGTTCCCGGCGTTCCTGGGAGGTGTTCTCGGGCATGACGCAGACCATGCGGTAGCCCTTGAGCTTGGCCGCCATGGCGAGCGAGATGCCGGTGTTGCCTGAGGTGGGCTCCAGGATGGTGCAGCCGGGCGTCAGCCGGCCGTCCTTCTCCGCCTGTTCGATCATGTGGAGGGCGGGCCGGTCCTTGACCGATCCGGTCGGGTTCCGGTCTTCGAGCTTCGCCCAGATCCGTACGTCCGTGGACGGCGAGAGCCGCGGCAGGCGCACCAGAGGGGTGTTGCCCACCGCGGCCAGCGGGGAGTCGTAACGCATCAGCTATCAGAGCCCGGGCCGGTCAGACCATGCCGCCGGCCACGGCCGGCAGGATCGTGACGTTGTCGCCGTCGGTGAGTTTGGTGTTGATGCCGTCGAGGAAGCGGACGTCCTCGTCGTTCAGGTAGACGTTCACGAAGCGGCGCAGCTCACCGCCGTCCACGATGCGGGCGCGGATGCCCGTGTGGCGGGTGTCGAGGTCGGTGAAGAGCTCGGCGAGGGTCTCCCCGCCGCCCTCGACTGCCTTCTGGCCGTCGGTGTAGGTGCGGAGGATGGTGGGGATGCGGACCTCGATGGCCATGGTTGCGGGCTCCTGTCGGAAGAAGTCTGGTCGGTGGGCGCGCGACAGCGCGGATTGCGCACGTTCGGTGTTGCGCGCCGCGGCTCACGGCCGTACGGCGGCAGGGGTCAGCGCGTACAGATGGCGCTCTGCAGCCTGCACAGGTCGACGTGCAGCCGCGCCACGAGCAGCATGCCCGGCGTCTTTTCGCTCACGTCGTGGGAAACCATGGGGTCATCGTATCGATTCCCGGCCCGGGCTCTGGAGTGTGATCCCACATTCCGGACGCCATCCGGCCGATAGATGAGATTGACGGAGATCGGCAGGTCTTCCCGGCGGGTCAGTAGGCCTCCACGACCTTGATCTCCTCCTCGGTGACCTCGCCCTCGACGATCCGGTACGAGCGGAACTGGAAGGGTCCGGCGTCGTCGGTGTCCGCCGTGGAGACGAGGACGTAGTGCGCGCCGGGCTCGTTCGCGTACGAGATGTCGGTGCGGGAGGGGTACGCCTCGGTGGCGGTGTGCGAGTGGTAGATGACGACCGGTTCCTCGTCGCGGTCGTCCAGCTCGCGGTACAGCTTGAGCAGGTCGCCGGAGTCGAACTCGTAGAACGTGGGCGAGCGGGCGGCGTTGAGCATCGGGATGAACCGCTCGGGGCGGCCGGTGCCCTCCGGGCCCGCGACCACGCCGCACGCCTCGTCGGGGTGGTCCTGGCGCGCGTGCGCGACGATCTGGTCGAAGAGGGCCTGGGTGATGGTCAGCATGGTCGTCAGGATAAGCAGAAGGGCAGCCGCGTACCGAGGGGTGGTACGGGGCTGCCCACATGCTGAGTTACGAGTGCTGGGTCACGAGACCGCCGGACTCTCGGCCGATCGCTATCAGGGGGTCTTCTCGAACACCGGCTCGCGGCGCTCGGTGACCTCCGGGTTCCGTGACTTCAGTACGGCCCAGCCGATGCCGAGCGCGGCGGCCCAGCCCGCCATCACGTACAGACAGACGCGGGAGTCGGGGTCGTACGCGATCAGGCCGGTGACGAAGAGGAGGAAGGCGACCGCGACCCAGCTGAGCTTCGCGCCGCCCGGGGCGGGGAAGGGCGAGGCGGGCAGCCGTCCGGCGTCGACCGCGCGGCGGTACAGGATGTGGCTGACGAGGATCATCAGCCAGGTCCAGATGCCGGCCGCGGTGGCCACCGAGACGACGTAGCCGAAGGCCTTCTCCGGGACGATGTAGTTCAGGATCACGCCGATGCCCATGAAGAGCATGGAGACGGTGATGCCGAACGCGGGGGTCTTCGTGGAGGAGAGCCTGTTGAAGATCCTCGGGGCCTCGCCGTTGTCGGCCAGGGTGCGCAGCATGCGGCCCGTGGAGTACATGCCGGAGTTGCAGGAGGAGAGGGCCGCGGTCAGGACCACGAAGTTCACGATGCCCGCGCCGGCCGGGATGCCGATCTTCGCGAAGGCCTCGACGAAGGGGCTGACGCCCTCCGCGAACTCCGTCCACTTCACGACGCAGAGGATGACGGTGAGGGCGCCGACGTAGAAGAGGGCGATGCGCCAGGGCAGGGTGTTGATGGCCTTGGGGAGGGTCTTCTCGGGGTTCTCGGACTCACCGGCGGTGACGCCGACGAGTTCGACGGCGAGGTAGGCGAACATGACGCCCTGGAGGGTCATCAGGGACGAGCCGATGCCCTTGGGGAAGAAGCCGTCGAAGGCCCAGAGGTTGGAGACGGCGGCGGAGTCGCCCGCGGAGCTGAAGCCGAAGGTGAGGACGCCCAGGCCGATCACGATCATGCCGATCAGCGCGGTGACCTTGACCATCGAGAACCAGAACTCGATCTCGCCGAAGAGCTTCACCGAGATCAGGTTGGCCGCGAAGAGGACCAGCAGGAAGACCAGGGCCGTGACCCACTGCGGTATCGCCGGGAACCAGTAGTTGACGTAGATCGCGGCGGCCGTGAGCTCCGCCATGCCGGTGACGACCCACATCAGCCAGTACGTCCAGCCGGTGAAGTAGCCGAAGAACGGGCCGAGGAACTCGCGGGAGTACTCGGCGAAGGAGCCCGACACCGGGCGGTAGAGCAGGAGTTCGCCGAGGGCCCGCATGATGAAGAAGATGATGACGCCCGCGAGGGCGTACATGAGGATGAGGCTGGGGCCCGCCTTCGCGATGTTCGCCCCCGCGCCCAGGAAGAGGCCGACGCCGATGGCGCCGCCGATGGCGATCATCTGGACCTGGCGGCTGCCGAGTCCGCGTTCGTAACCCTCTTCGGGGGCTTCCTCGCCCCCGGCCTCATTGCTGTCGTGATGCTTACCGACCTGCGCTGAGGTCATGTGTGGTGGCCTTTCTCCATGCCGATCCGAGCCGGCTGTGCGGCCTCGGACCGGATCCCGATCCCCCCGGATATGGATGGAGCTGTGCCGTGCCGACGGTCCGCCGGTGCGTGGCGCTGCCGCGGGGCATGGGTGGTGTCCCGTCGGCGGTCGTGAAGATCTATCACGGCCGCACCGGTGATCGGCTACGGGAGTTGTGGCGCACACCACAGGAAAAAGGGGACGAAATTCCCCTCGTTTGCCAAAGGCGGCCAGGGCGTTAACTTGATCGTTATCCGGATTTGAGGATCCGTTGAGCGAACGCCAGGCACCAAATGTCTGGTAAATGTCCGGACAGATCAGGGCAAGCGGGTGAGGGTGGGTGCGCTCACGGCATGAGGGTCTCGACGAGCGTCTCCTGGAGTCCGCCCAGCCACAGGTACGCCATCACCATCGGCTTGCGCGGGTCCTCGTCCGGCAGCCGGTAGAGGAGGTCGGTGTCCTCCTCGTCGATGACGTCGAGCCGGGAGCCGATCGCCAGGCGCAGGTCGTTGAGGGAGCCCAGCCACTGCTTCGACTCCTCCGGGGTCAGCTTGAGGACCGCGCCGCCCTCACCCGCGGACGAGAGCGCGTCCAGGGAGCGGATCACCGTGAGCGCGTTCTCGCGTTTGCCGGCGCGCAGGTCGTTCTCGGTGAAGCGGCGGAACTCCGAGGAGTACGCGCGCTGCTCCTCGGCCTGTTCGGGCGAGGATGCCTCGACGTCCGGGCCGCCGTACGCGTCGGGGAACAGCCGCTGGAGGACGGGGTCGGAGGGCGGTTCGCTCGGGCCTTCCGCGAACAGCTCGGCGAGCGGGTCGTCGGAGGCGTCCTCGCCCGGGCCCGGGCCGATGAGCTCCATGAGCTGTACGGCGAGGGAGCGGATGATGGAGATCTCGACCTCGTCGAGCGCGACGGCCGCGCCGCCGCCGGGGAGCGGTTCGAAGTGTCCTGGCATCAGGTTGCGTCGCTACTTCCAGTGCTGCGCGCTGCGGTCGGTTGTTTCCGGTGCTTCCGGACCTACGGGTCGTCGGCCGGTTATTTCCGGTCCTGCTGGAGGGTCGCCCACAGGCCGTATCCGTGCATGGCCTGCACGTCGCGTTCCATCTCCTCGCGACTGCCGCTGGAGACCACCGCCCGGCCCTTGTGGTGGACGTCGAGCATGAGCTTGGTGGCCTTGTCCTTGGAGTAGCCGAAGTAGCTCTGGAAGACGTAGGTCACGTAGCTCATCAGGTTCACCGGGTCGTTGTGGACGAGGGTGATCCAGGGAACGTCGGGCTCGGGTACGGCGAAGACCTCCTCCGCCGACTCGGTCTTCTCGGTCTCTAGGGGTGCGGGAGCCGTCACACGGCCCATGCTGCCACCACAGGTGGGTACCCGGCCAAACGAGCCCTACAAATCGTCAGAGTGACGAGATTGGGGGTACCATCTCTTGCCATGAACACTGCGGACCTAGGGCTGCCGGTGGA
Source organism: Streptomyces sp. NPDC050704 (assembly GCF_040654355.1). Classification (NCBI taxonomy): domain Bacteria; kingdom Bacillati; phylum Actinomycetota; class Actinomycetes; order Kitasatosporales; family Streptomycetaceae; genus Streptomyces; species Streptomyces sp. NPDC050704. The sequence continues at coordinate 50,221 of NZ_JBFAHW010000039.1, forward strand.
CGTCCCGTCGACCGCGCTCTTCACGGACCACTACGAGCTGACCATGCTGCAGGCGGCCCTCAAGGGCGGTGCCGCCGACCGGCGTTCGGTCTTCGAGGTCTTCACCCGCCGGCTGCCCGAGGGCCGCCGCTACGGCGTCGTCGCGGGGACCGGACGGGTCCTGGACGCGGTCGAGAACTTCCGCTTCGACGCGGACGTGCTCGGCTTCCTGCGCGAGCGCCGGGTGGTGGACGAGCCGACGCTGGAGTGGCTGGCCTCGTACCGCTTCGGCGGCGACGTCTGGGGCTACCCGGAGGGCGAGGTGTACTTTCCCGGCTCGCCGATCCTGCGGGTCGAGGGCTCCTTCGCGGAGTGCGTGCTCCTGGAGACCGTGATCCTCTCCATCCTCAACCACGACTCGGCGATCGCGGCCGCCGCGTCCCGGATGGCCTCGGCCGCCGGGGGGCGCCCGCTGATCGAGATGGGCGCCCGGCGCACGCACGAGCTGGGCGCCGTGGCGGCCTCCCGGGCGGCGTACGTCGGCGGGTTCACGACCACCTCGGACCTGGCCGCCGGCTTTCGCTACGGCATCCCCACCGTCGGCACCGCCGCCCACGCCTTCACCCTCCTCCACGACAGCGAGCGGGACGCCTTCCAGGCCCAGGTGGACTCACTCGGCCGGGGCACCACGCTGCTCATCGACACGTACGACGTCACCGAGGCCGTCCGGACGGCCGTCGAGGTGGCCGGGCCCGAGCTCGGGGCCGTCCGCATCGACTCAGGGGACCTGCTGCTCGTGGCGCACCGGGTGCGGCAGCAGCTGGACGAGCTGGGCGCCACGAACACCCGGATCATCGTGACCTCGGACCTGGACGAGTACGCGATCGCCTCACTGGCCGCGGCGCCCGTGGACGCGTACGGCGTGGGCACCCAGCTGGTGACGGGTTCCGGCCATCCGACGGCTTCGATGGTCTACAAGCTCGTCGCCCGTGCCGAGTCCGCGGACCCGAAGGCTCCGCTGGTGCCGGTGGCCAAGAAGTCCTCGGGCGGCAAGACGTCCATCGGCGGCCGCAAGTGGGCCGCGCGGCGGCTCGACGAGCACGGGACGGCCGAGGCCGAGGTGATCGGCACGGGGGCCGTCCCGGCGGAGCTCGCCGACCGCCAGCTGCTGGTCGAGCTCATCAAGGGCGGCCAGGTCCTCGCCCGCGAACCCCTCGACGTCGTCCGCGACCGGCACGCCGCCGCCCGCGGAAACCTGCCCCTCTCGGCGACCCAGCTGTCCCGCGGGGAAGCCGTCATTCCGACCGAGTACGTGTGAGGTGCGTGGGTCAGGTCCGGCCCGATACTCATGGCACGCCTCCGGCCAGCCTCACGCGCACGCGAATGAACGGGCGGGGAGAGGGAATGCAACGCCCGAACCCGAAGTGTCCAGGCTCGGTCCCACAGTCGCGCCCCGCAAGGGGCGCGGGGAACTGCGCGACCAGCCCCCACGACCCGCACGTCACCAACCGGCCTCCCTCCGGAGCGCCTCTCCAAGCAGAAGGACACTGACATGCGCCGCGCCCTGATCGTCGTAGACGTCCAGAACGACTTCTGCGAGGGCGGCAGCCTCGCGGTGCCCGGAGGCGCCGACGTGGCCGCCGCGATCACGGAGCTGATCGGGCAGGCACCCGCCGGTTACCGCCACGTCGTGGCGACCCGCGACCACCACATCGCCCCCGGCGGCCACTTCGCCGACAACCCCGACTTCGTCCACTCCTGGCCCGCGCACTGCGTCGCGGGCACCGAGGGCGTCGGCTTCCACCCGAACTTCGCGCCGGTGGTGGCCTCCGGCGCGATCGACGCCGTCTTCGACAAGGGCGCGTACTCGGCGGCGTACAGCGGCTTCGAGGGCGTCGACGAGAACGGCGTGACGCTGGGCGACTGGCTGCGCGCCCGCGAGATCACCGAGGTCGACGTGGTGGGCATCGCCACCGACCACTGCGTCCGCGCCACGGCCCTGGACGCGGCCCGCGAGGGCTTCCGTACGCAGGTCCTGCTCGACCTCACGGCCGGCGTGTCCGAGGAGACCACCGAGCGGACCCTGGAGGAGCTGCGCGGAGCGGGCGTGGAACTGAGCGGCAAACCGGTCGTCTAGAGACCGGGCCCCGGTTCGACGCGCCCCAAAGGGGCGCGGGGAACTGCGCGCCCAGCCACGACGAACCCGCAGGCGAAGAACCGCGTCCCCAACCCCTCAGGGCAATGCGGCTAGCGAGGGGCAGCCGGCTGCCTCATCAGCGCACGGATCGGATGCCACAACTCCCCCACACAGGCATCGGCCCCGGGCGCCGTACGCCATATGAGGCCGTCCGGGTGGTGCAGGACGGCGGTGACCTCGTCCGGGCTCGGAGGCTGCCCGTTGCCGCGCAGGTACACCGCCCGCAGCCCCAGGTTCCGCAGCCGCGTCAACGCGCGGGCGCGGTTCTGGGCGTGCACGAGCACACGTACCGAGCCGCTGCCTTCGGCGGACTGGCTGGGCAGGTTCAACGCCACCACCACCCTGCCGTTCGGCAGTCTGCAGAAGCCTCCTGCGGCCATGCGGTCATCCCCCCGTGAGAACTGGTGTCAATAAGTCAGCCACAGGACGCACCTAAACACGATCGGCCGCAACCCGCCAGGGGGTTGCGGCCGATCATGGTCTGACCTGCGAAAACGCCTTCTACTTCGTCGCGGCGCCGACCTTCACCGTGATCGTCGAGCCGTCGCGGGGCTCCTTGACGATCGCGATCTTGGTGTTGGTGTCAGTGACTTTGACGCCCGCGTACGGGGTGCTCTCGTCGTAGTACGTGTTCGTGTGGTCGTTGAAGATCCGGTTGCCCGGGAGCGAGGGGATCTTCGTGGCGATGTCCGCCTTGTGCAGCGTGAAGCCGTCCGTCCGGTACGAGCTGAACGTCGAGTCGTACGACTGGATGCGGCTGCGCATGAACGTGCCGTCCGCCCACTTCAGCGCCTTCGGGTGGGCGTCCACCGGCAGCAGCAGGCCGGTGCCCTTGTGCTGGCTGACGTTGTTGTCCCGCTGGGAGGTGTCCCACTTCCAGATCAGCAGGCCGTTCTGGTACGGGAAGTGCTCCACCCAGTCCGGACGCGTGGTCGAGAAGCCGAAGTTGTACGGACCGGTCTTGAGGGTCTTGTCGTACGACACGTACTGGCGGTTCTCGGCGATGTAGTACTGCGCGTAGTCCTTGGTGAAGGACGCGCCGATACGGGAGAAGCCGTTGGCCGTCCAGGCGGCGTCCGCGGTCTCGGCGTTGTCCGCGAAGAGCGGGGAGCCGTCGGCGGTGACGGTGATCCGGTCCGCCGCGAAGCCCCTCTGCGCCACGCCGCCGTCGGTGGAGTAGCGGAAACGCAGGTCGATCTTCTGGCCCGCGTAGGCGTCGAGCGGGTACGACAGCTTCTTGTACGCGTCCACCGTGCCGGTCAGCGCGGGGGCGCCGCTCGCGTCGCGCGGGATCGCCGTGCCGTCGACCGTGCCGTCGACCGGCGTCCACTTGGTGCCGCCGTCGGTGGAGACCTCGGTGTAGAGGTAGTCGAAGTCCTTCTCGATGTCGTAATAGCCGTCGAGGGTCAGCGTGGCCGAGGACTTGCCGGTCAGGTCCACGGAACGGGTCAGCGTGTTCTTGAGGTTGTTGGCGCTGCCGCTCCACCACTGGGTGGCGCCTTCGGCCGGGGGAACGACCTCGGTGGTGACCGCCTTCTTCGGCAGTTCGACCACCAGCGCCTGGGCGTTCTTGGTGTTGTACTCGGCCACGCCCAGCTTGTGGGTGGAGCGCGTCGCGGCCTTGGCCTTGTCGTACTTCAGCCAGCCGAGCTGGAGCTTGTCCCAGGCGTTCATGTCACCGGGCACGTCGCCGATGGCGTTCTTGCCGGTGCCGAGCCAGGAACCGGAGGACATCAGGGTCCAGAACGCGGTCGAGTTCTCGGCGGCGTTGGTGGTGTCGTAGTGGTCCGGCAGACCGAGGTCGTGGCCGAACTCGTGGGCGAAGATGCCGAGTCCGCCGTTCTCCGGCTGGATGGTGTAGTCGCCGACCCAGATGCCGGTGTCGCCGATCGGCGCGCCGCCCATCTTGTTGTCCGCGGGGCCTGTGGCGCCCGCGTCGGTGCCGAACGCGTACGAGCGGTGGGCCCAGATGGCGTCCTCGCCCTGGGCGCCGCCGCCCGCGGACTCGTCCTCGCCGGCGTGCACGACCTGGAAGTGGTCGATGTAGCCGTCGGGCTCGTTGAAGTTGCCGTCGGCGTCGAAGTCGTTGCGGTCCCACTTGTCGTAGGCGGACAGCTCGGACTTGATGGCGGCGTCGGACTTGCCGGCCGCCTTCTGGGCGTCGACCCAGGCGGTGACCCCGTCGGCGACGGCGTTCCACGCGCAGGTGTCGGGAACGCACTTGTTGGAGCCGTAACGGGCCTCGTTGTAGGGCACCTTGACCCAGTCGGAGACCCCGCCGTCGACGGAGTAGCGGCCCGAGGACTGCTTCTCGTAGTACTTCTTCATCGACTCGGTGTTCTTGCCGGTGCCGAAGAGGAGCTCTTCGAAGTGCGCCTTGTCGTAGTCCGCCTGCCAGGCCGTGCTGTTGTCCTTGGCACGGTCCGGCTCGGCTATCTGGTTGTGCAGCGGGCCGGGGGTGCCGCCGTAGCGGCTGTCCACCTTGTCGCCGAACTCCACGAGGACCGTGAAGATCTGGTCGGTCTTCTCCCGGCCGAGCTCCACGTACTTGCCGTCCTGGAGCTTCACCACCTGCGAGCCGTTGCGGTTCGTGGCCTTGGCCTCGCCGGATATGACCCGCTTGAGCGCCTCTTCGCGCTGGGCTTCCTGACGGTCGGTCAGCGGGCCCTTCAGGTCGTGCTCGTGCTCGGCGTGCTCCTCGGCGCGTGCCGGGTCCTGCCGGTTCGCGGCCGCGGCCGGCTGGTCACCGTCGTCGGCCCGCGCCACCGCGAGGGTCGAGAACGTGGCAGCGGCCGTGGCGAGCGCCACACCTACCGCGGCTGCTCTGAACGTCCATGGTCTGCTGGTCACTTGAGGCAGTCCTCCCCTGCGCCCGGGCGCGCGGAAGAGGGGTGTCCAGGTCTTGGAGTCCGCGCGCGCTCTATGCGCGTCACAAGTGACGACATTCGACCGGAGTTGAAGAAGAAAAGACAGACCTTGACTTGAACAAGTCAAGTGGGGTACCGGGTGCGCGAGGGGCGCGTGACGCATGGGCGGGCGTTCGGTGGCGATTCGTCCGTTGTCCGGCCACCAGTACCCCGGATCGTCCGCTTACCGGACGTTCTGTGTACCGCTCAACGGGCGCGTTCCAACGTCCACTTGATGGACGCCATGACTCCGTGCGCCCCCTGTGCACCGGCACCGTGGGTTAGGTCACGCTTACTGCTCGTTCCGCTCGGGCAGACAGGCGAATAGAGTCGGTTGGCGGCTCGTCGGATTTCCGGTGGTTTGCCAACCGGACACCGTTGTCGAACCCCTGATTCTTATCCGCACCCTCCCCCATCGCGAGAGGCACGGGGGGAGACCCCCATCCTGAGGACGGAATGTCATGCCTCGTCCGATCGCTGTTGCCACGCCTCGCCCGACCGCCGCACAGATCACCTACGGTTCCTGCACCGTGATCTTGTCCACGCTGGCCATGCTGCTGCTGTCACAGACGAGTTCGGGTCTGGGAATCGTGGTGATCGCGCTCTCCGCCCTCGTTCTCGGCGTTCTCGTGGCCATGACGGTTCCCGTGCCGAAGCCCGCGCGGGCCGCCGCGGCACCGACCGCACCCGCGGCTCCTGTCACCGCTGTTGCTCCCAGCTCTGTTGCTCCCACCGCGTCCATTGCCCACGTCGCGGAACAGCGGGTACCGGTGCAGCGCGAGACCGTCGCTGCCGCCATCGCGCCCGAGCCGTGGCGCGAAAGCGCCTGAGCCCCGCAAGCAGCCCGTAAGCAGTACGCGAACCGGCGGGCCCGTGAGACACGGGACCCGCCGGTTCGTTGTGCCGCCGACATGCGGCCGGTTCAGCCGGTGCTGACCACCACCGTCTTGGCGGCCTTGTCGTGCAGGCCCTGCTTGTAGGGCTTGTCGAAGAAGCTCCAGCCGCCCGTGATCGCGGTCCAGAAGCACGCGCAGCAGAACGCGAACGGCACCCACAGGACCAGCGCCCGGACGAGTGAGGTCTGCACCGAGGGCGTCGAGCCGTTGTCGAGGTTCGCCACCCGCAGGTTGAGCCACTTCTTGCCGAGGGTCTGTCCCGACCTGGTGGTCATGAACGTGTCGTAGCCGATGTAGAGCAGGGCCGCGATCAGGGACTGCCCGAGGGACTTGCCGTAGTCGATGTCGTCCCCGTTCACGTCGTACGTGTTGACGCCGAAGCCCCAGGTCAGCAGCCACACCACGATGATGACGAGGATCATGTCGATGATCCTCGCGAGCACGCGCCTGCCGCTCTCGGCGAGCGGGGGCATCCCGGCGAGGGGATCGTTGGCGTACGGACCGCCGCCGTAGGGGTCACCGCCGCCGTAGGGCGGGGGTGTGGCGCCGTACGGGGAGCCTGCGCCCGGCGGCTGCTGGTTGCCGTACGAGGGGTCGTACGGCGGGCCCTGGCCCTCGCCGGGCGGCGGCTGCTGCTTCTTGGACGGGTCCTCGTCCGGACGCTTCCTGAACGGGTCGTCTTCCGGCGGAGGCGGCGGCTCGGTGGTCATATCCCGAGTCGACCGCGAACCCCCCGCCCGCGCAATGGGCGGGCGGCCGTCCGGGGTACCGATCCGCCCGATCCAGCCACGGCTCGGCCGACAGTTCGGCAGCGCCCCCAAAGGGGCGCGGGGAACTGCGCGACCAGCCACGACGGTGCCGCAGGCGACCAACGGCACAACGCGGCACTTCCAGCGGAGCCCCGCGGAGCGCTCAGGCTCAGCCCGCGACGAACGTGTGGGCCGCCTTGTCGTGCCAGCACTGGCGCCACGGGCGGTCGAACAGGCCCCACACGACACCCACGACACCCACCACCAGCACACCCGGGACGCTGTAGACGAGCCAGCGGCGCAGGGCTGAGCCGAACGACGGGGGTTCGCCGCCCTCGATGTCCCGCACCTGGAGACCGCACAGCTTCTTGCCGAGCGTGCGGCCCCACTTGGCGGTGGGCACCGCCTCGTAGAGGACGCCGAAGAGGACCAGCACGGCGAGGATGCCGCCGAGGTAGACCGCGGTCGTGCCGTCAAGCAGCCAGACCGTGACGGTCTCGCCGGACAGCTTGGCGGCGTCGATCTTGTCGTTGACGTGGTCGAGGGCCCTGGTGCCCAGCGGCACGGCGGCCGCGCCGGTGACGCCGGCCAGCACGACCGTGTCCACCAGGCGGGCGGCCAGCCGCTTGCCGAGGCCCGCCGGACGGGCCTCCGACTGTGCCCGGGCCGCCGCCTGGAACGGGTCCTCCCGCACCGGCTTCCACGGCACGACGGGCGGCTCTGACTCGTTCTCGGCCCCGGCCAGCCGGTGCACCTGCTGGGCCCAGGAGGGCTGCCCGCCGCCCGCACCCGCGGCCATGGGAGCGTCGGCGCCGGCCTGCGGAGGGACACCGGGGGTGGACTGCTGCGAGGTGGCGGGGCCGGTGGGCCCGGAGGGTGTGGCGGGGGCGGCCGGGGCGGCGGCCTGAGCCGCGGAGGACTGGGCCGAGGGCGAGGAAGGCTGGGCCCCGCGCTGCTGTCCCGCGCGCGGCGAGACGGTCCGGAAGGTCATCGTGCCCTCGGAGGCGAGGGGTTCACGGGAGCCCGGGACACCGGACCGGTCGGGGCCGGTGGGGCCCCCGGCACCGGCCGGGCCCGTACCTCCGCCCACGGCGTCCGTGCGCCCCGCGCCTGCGGCGTCCGCGTACCCACCGGCCGCGGCGCCGGTACGCCCGGCGCTCGCGTCGGCCGCGCCCGGACCTCCCGCGCGCCCCGCACCCGCGCCGGACCTCCCGGCGACGTGCGCGCGCCCGGCACCCATGGCACCGGCCCTGCCCGGTCCGCCGGTCGCGCCCTCGGGCCCCGCGGCGCCCGGGGCGCCGGTGGGCCGCACCGGGCCCTTGGGCCTGCGGAACACCACCGTGCCGCCGGAGGCGGGAGGCTGGGGGGACCCGGAGTCCTCGTCGGACCCGGGCGTGCGGAACGTGGCCGTGCCGTCCGCGTGCTCGGACCTGCCCTCCGGCTGGGAGGGCTGGGAGGGCGCAGCGGACTGGGCGTCGGGCTGGGAGGACTGGGACGGTACGCGCGGGTCGGGCGAGCCCCAGGAGACCCGGCGGTCCGGGTCGCCGCCGAAGCCGGTCTGCCGGGCACGTTCGGCGCCCCACGCGGCCGCGGGCTCGGGCCGGCTGCCGTGCTGGGCCTCGGCGGGCGACTGTCCCGCGGCCGGCGGGTCCTCGTCGAAGAAGTGCGGACCCGTCTCCTCCGTGGAAACGAAGGCGGACGGCGTGCCGTCGGGCGAAGAGGGCGACGCGCCGTCGGACGGCGCGGGCCGGCTGGTGCCCGGCACCCACGCGGCGCCGTTCCAGTACCGGACATATCCAGGAATGGACGGGTCCGGGTAATACCCTTCGCGGGGCCTGTCGTCGCCGGGGGCCGGGGTTGGGGCGCTCATGTCCGTCGTCCCGTATCTGCTCGGGGGTCGTGTTGAGCGTCCACATCTATCAGACGGGCGCAACCACCACTGCCGCTCCTGCCGTACCTCCCCCCTTCGGGCAAGGTTCCGCCACCCTTTTCGGCCGGGCGCGGTCAGACTCCGCCCTCCTCCGACAACCCCCGTGACAACCCCCGGAAAAACCTCCCCGAACCCGCGTAATGCTCCGGGCCCGGCGCCCTCTCCCTCGTACGGGCCCGCCCACAGGGCCCCGGACACGAGGGGAAACGCACGATATGTACACCGTGGTGGAACGCGAGCTCGAACTCAAACTGGTCCTGTCGCCGGAGCGCAGCATCCCGGTCCCGGCACGGCTGAGCTATCGCACCGACGATCCGTACGCCGTCCACATCACCTTCCACATCGGCTCCGACCACCCCGTGAGCTGGACGTTCGCGCGTGAGCTGCTCGTCGAGGGGGTGTTCCGGCCGTGCGGGCACGGCGATGTGCGGGTGTGGCCGACGAAGGTCGCGGGCCGCGGTGTCGTGCTGATGGCGCTGAGTTCACCCGACGGTGACGCGCTGCTCGAAGCGCCGTCCGCGCAGGTGTCCGCCTGGCTGGAGCGCACCCTGCGGGCGGTCCCTCCGGGCTCTGAGGCCGAGCAGCTCGGTATCGACGACGGCCTCGCCGAGCTGCTCGCGCCCACCCCGGCCGACGACCTCTGGCTACGTGACCCGTGGCCGTCGGACGAGTCCACGGACGGTGAATAGATGGCGGTGAGCAGATGACGGTGAACAGAGACGGGACCGGAACCGGGCGCGTCAACCGGGGGTATCAGAAGAGCTTGCCCGGATTCAGGATGCCCAGCGGGTCGAAGGCCGTCTTGATCGCCCGCTGCATCTCCACTCCCACCGGGCCGATCTCGCGCGCCAGCCACTCCTTCTTGAGGACGCCCACGCCGTGCTCGCCGGTGATCGTGCCGCCGAGTTCCAGGCCGAGGCCCATGATCTCGTCGAAGGACTCGCGGGCGCGCCGGGACTCGTCGGGGTCGCTCGCGTCGAAGCAGACGGTGGGGTGGGTGTTGCCGTCGCCGGCGTGCGCGACGACCCCGATGGTCAGCCCGTACTTCTCGGCGATCCGGTCGACCCCTTCGAGCATCTCGCCGAGCTTGGACCGGGGCACGCACACGTCGTCGATCATCGTCGTGCCCTTGACCGCTTCGAGTGCGGTGAGGGAGAGACGGCGGGCCTGGAGCAGGAGTTCCGACTCGGCCGCGTCGTCCGCCGGTACGACCTGGGTGGCACCGGCGGCCTCGCACAGGGCGCCGAGCGCGGCGAGGTCGGCGGCCGGGTCGTGGGTGTCGAACGCGGCGAGGAGCAGGGCCTCGGTGGTCTCCGGCAGACCCATGTGCGACAGGTCGTTGACGGCCTTCACCGTCGTACGGTCCATCAGTTCGAGGAGGGACGGTACGTGCCCCCCCTCCATGATCCGGCACACGGCGTCGCAGGCGGCGGTGCCCGACGCGAACTCGGCGGCCAGCACCAGCTGTTGGGGCGGCTGGGGCTTGAGCGCCAGGGTCGCCCGTACGACGATGCCGAGCGAGCCCTCGGAGCCGACGAAGAGGCGCGTGAGGTCGTATCCGGCGACACCCTTCGCCGTACGGCGGCCGGTGGACATGAGACGCCCGTCGGCGAGGACGGCGTCCAGGCCGAGGACGTACTCGGCCGTGACCCCGTACTTCACGCAGCACAGCCCGCCGGAGGCCGTGCCGATGTTGCCGCCGATGGTGCACATCTCCCAGCTGGAGGGGTCCGGCGGGTAGTAGAGGCCGTGTTCGTTGACGGCGCGGGAGAGCGTGGCGTTGATGACGCCGGGTTCGACGACGGCGATCCGGTCCACGGGACTGATTTCGAGGATCTTGTCCATCTTGATCAGGGACAGCACGATGCAGCCGTCGGAGGCGTTGGCGGCGCCCGACAGACCGGTGCGGGCGCCCTGCGGGACGACCGGGACGCGCAGCTCGGTGGCGACGCGCATGACGTGCTGGACCTGTTCGACGGTGCGGGGCAGCACGACGACGGCGGGGGTGCCGGCCTCGCAGAAGCTGGCCATGTCGTTGGCGTACGCGGCCGTGACGTCGGGGTCAGTGAGGACCGCCTCGGCCGGGAGGCCCGCGAGGAGACGGTCGGTGAGGAGGTTGCCCGTCACTGCGATGTCTTCATCGGGCCGGGCTTCGATGCGGCTCATGATCACAGCGTCGCACCCGGGGCCATCGGTGTGAACCCCGCCCGCGAGAGGCTTTGCGTGCCGGGGTGGTGGCCGGATGTGTTCTTCGTATTGACGCACAGTGAGCGCCATGGAGAGCCCCGTGGAAAGCGCCAGGGAGAAGGAGCCGCCGACGCGCCCGTCGGTGCGGGACGTGGTGGCGCGGGACGTGCTGGCGCGGCGTGCGCCGGTCGCCGCCGTCGTGGGCTGCGCCGTCCTCGGGGGTGTGCTGATGGTGATGCCCCATGGGCGTCACCACGGGCCACCCCCAGCCCCCGGTCCGGTGGCGCGGGCGATGACGGCGGTCGGGGCCGGGGCGCCCGCCTCACTGCCCGATCTGACGGCGCTGATCGGTGACCGCGAGACGCATCTGCGGGCCCATCCGGGCGATGTGCGGTCGTGGGCGGTGCTCGGGGCCGCGTATGCGGAGCGGGGTGGGCGGACCGGCGAGGCGCGGTACTACCCGAAGGCCGAGCAGGCATTGCGTACGTCGTTGAAGGCGAAGCCGAAGGGGAACCCCGAGGCGCTCGACGGGCTGGCCGCGCTGGCCGGCGCGCGCCACGACTTCCGGGCGGCCCGGACCTGGGGCGAGGCGGCGGTGGCGGCCGCGCCGAAACGGTGGACGGCCTATCCGCCGCTGATCGACGCGTACCGGGGGCTCGGCGACCACAAGGCCGCGGACACCGCGCTTGCCCGGCTGGCCGAACTCCGTTCCGGCGCCCAGGTGTTGACGCGGGCCGGGCTGCTGTACCGGGACCACGGCCGGCGCGAGGACTCGGCGGCCGCGCTGTTCGACGCGGCGGCGCTCGCCTCGACTCCGGCCGAGCGGGCGGCCTGTCTCGTCCAGGCCGGGGAGCTGGCCTGGGAGCGCGGCGAGCCCGCCGAGTCGCTGCGCGCCCACGAGGCCGCGCTGCGGGCCGATCCCGCCGAGCACGCGGCGCTCGCCGGGCGGGGCCGGGCGCTGGCCGCACTGGGGCGTACTCCGGAGGCCCTGCGCGCCTACCGGACCGTGCTGGTGAAGCGGCCGTCGCCGCAGTACGCGCTGGAGCTGGGCGAGTTGTACGAGTCGCTGGGTCGTGGCGGGGCGGCGCGGGCCCAGTACGACGTCCTGCGGGCGCGGGTGCGGGCGGGAGCCGCCGGCGGGGTGAACGACGAGCTCGTCCTCGGCCGCTTCGAGGCGGACCACGGTGACGCCGGGTCCGCGGTGCGCCGCCTGCGCGCCGAGTGGGCCCGACACCCCTCCGTCGCGGTCGCGGACGCCCTCGGCTGGGCCCTGCACCGCTCCGGCGAGGACGAGGAGGCGATCACCTTCGCCACCCGGGCGATGGACAAGCTGCACGGGGGCGGGGTGCGGTCCGCCCTGTACGCGTACCACCGGGGTGTGATCGAGCGGGCGCTGGAGCGGTACGGCCCGGCCCGCCGCCATCTCGCGGAGGCGCTCCGCATCAACCCGTACTTCTCGCCGCTCCACGTGCCGTCGGCGAAGGAGGCACTGGAGGCTCTGGGCGAGCCGGGGGAAGCGCCGGCGGAGTTCTCTGAGGCGGCCGGAGTCACACCTCGGCCGTCCCGATGAGGGCGTTGCGCGTGACCAGTCCCGCCAGCTCCGCCTCCGGCAGGGAATCCGTGCCGGCGGGGCGCCGGGGCAGCACCATGTAACGGGTCTCGGCGCTGGAGTCCCAGACGGTGATCTCCGTACGGTCGGGCAGGCTGAGCCCGAACTCGGCCAGTACGGCCCGGGGTTCGCGGACCACGCGGGAGCGGTAGGCCTCGGACTTGTACCAGGACGGGGACGGGCCGAGGAGGCGCAGCGGGTAGCAGGAGCACAGGGTGCAGACGATGACGTTGTGGGTCGTCTCGGTGTTCTCGACCACCCGCAGGCGCTGGAAGCCGCCCTCCATGAGGCCGAGTTCACGGACCGCGGCCGTGCCGTCGGCCAGGAGGCGGGACCTGTACGCGGGGTCCGTCCAGGCGCGGGCGACGACCCGCGCACCATTCGCGGGTGACGCGCTCGACAGGAACGCGTCGATCACCTCGTCGAGGTCCCCGCCCGAGAGGACCCCCCGTTCCTCCAACAGGGTCTCCAGTCGCCGCACCCTCCGGGAGATCAGCGCGTCGGCGTGGTCACCGCTCATGTCCGGGATCCTCCTCCGAGTCCGGCTCCGAGTCCAAGTAGCTTTCCCACAGGTCCAGTACGACGTGGTGGTCGCCCTCGCCCCAGAGGTCACGCGCCGCGAACCGTACCGCGTAGATCTGCTCGACCGGCGCGTCCCCGCGGCCCTGCGCGCTGACGTCCGCGAGCGGGGCGGGGCCCTCGGGCTCGACGACGACTCCGCGGCGGCCGCGTGCGTACCGGGGCAGGCGGGTGTGGTGCGGCGGGTCGTGGAGGTACGTACGGACGGCCGTGCCCGGAGCGAAGCGATCGGCACCACTCCCGGTGCTCCCGGTGCTCTCGGTGTCAGACATCGAGTTCCCCCGGCTTGATCAGGCCCTTGCGCTCAAGGAGCGTGCTGATCGCGTGGAACCACCGCTCGTAGTACGACGCCGCCAGGTACTCCCCCGGCGGCATCGACTCGATGGCGTTCCTGAACTCGTCGGTGTTGAACACTCCTTGGGCCCGCAGAGCGTTGAAGAGCCCGAAGACCCGCGCTTCCCAGTCCGCGTGGAACGGCTCGGTGTCGTCGGTGATGTCGATGGGGCCGAAGCCCTCCATGCCGCCGATGTCGTTCATCCTGGCCATACGACCAGGCTACGACCGGGCGCCGGAAACGCTAGAGATTGCCCCGCTTCTCCTGCTCCCGCTCGATCGCCTCGAACAGGGCCTTGAAGTTGCCCTTTCCGAAGCCCATCGAGCCGTGGCGTTCGATGATCTCGAAGAAGACGGTCGGGCGGTCCTGGACCGGCTTGGTGAAGATCTGCAGCAGGTAGCCGTCCTCGTCGCGGTCGGCGAGGATCTTCAGTTCGCGCAGGGTGTCGACGGGGACGCGGGTGTCGCCGACCCACTCGCCGAGGGTGTCGTAGTACGAGTCGGGCGTGGCCAGGAACTGGACTCCGGCCGCGCGCATGGTCCGTACGGTCTCCACGATGTCGTTCGTGTTGAGCGCGATGTGCTGGACGCCGGCGCTGCCGTAGAACTCCAGGTACTCGTCGATCTGGGACTTCTTCTTGGCGATGGCGGGCTCGTTGATCGGGAACTTGACCTTGAGGGTCCCGTCGGCGACGACCTTCGACATCAGCGCGCTGTACTCGGTCGCGATGTCGTCGCCCACGAACTCCTTCATGTTCGTGAAGCCCATGACCTTGTTGTAGAAGCCGACCCACTCGTTCATGTGGCCGAGCTCGACGTTGCCGACGCAGTGGTCGATGGCCTGGAAGGTGCGGTGCGCGGGCGGTTCGACGATCGGGTCCGCGGCGACGAAACCGGGGAGGTACGGGCCGTCGTAACCGGTCCGCTCGACGAGGGTGTGCCGGGTCTTTCCGTACGTGGCGATCGCGGCCAGCACCACCGTGCCGTGCTCGTCCTTGACGTCGTACGGCTCGGCGACCGAGCGGGCCCCGTGCTCGACGGCGTACGCGTACGCGGCCCGCGCGTCCGGGACCTCGATCGCGAGGTCTACGACGCCGTCCCCGTGCTCGGCCACGTGCTCGGCCAGGAAGTGGCCCCAGGGGGTGGCGGGCTTGATGACGGAGGTCAGGACGAAGCGCGCCGAGCCGTTGGTGAGGACGTACGAGGCGGTCTCGCGGCTGCCGTTCTCCGGTCCGGAGTAGGCGACGAGCTTCATGCCGAAGGCGGTGGAGTAGTAGTGCGCCGCCTGCTTGGCGTTGCCCACGGCGAAGACGACCGCGTCCATTCCCTTGACCGGGAAGGGGTCTGCCTGCCGCGCGGTGTCGGGGGTGTGGTGGGTTTTCGCAGAAGTAGCTGCCATGGCCGCAGGCTCTCTCCGTTCCGCAAGGTGCGCAATAGTTTGCGTATCCACTGGACAATCTGCTCAGCTGAAAGCCCGTAGCGGCGGGCTTTGTGTGCAGGATGACCATCCCCGGAGGCCCCTGTGGCGATCGATCAACTGGACGGCCGGCTTCTGGTGCTGCTGGCGCGGGAGCCGCGGATCGGGGTGCTCGAGGCGTCCCGGCGGCTCGGTGTCGCGCGCGGGACCGTGCAGGCGCGGCTCGACCGGCTTCAGTCGAATGGAGTCATCCGCGGCTTCGGGCCGCAGGTGGACCCGGCGGCGCTCGGCTATCCCGTCACGGCGTTCGCGACGCTCCAGATCCGGCAGGGCCAAGGCGCGGACGTACGGGCCCACTTGGCGACCGTGCCCGAGGTGCTGGAGCTGCACACCACGACCGGCAGCGGCGACATGCTCTGCCGGCTCGTCGCCCGCTCCAACGCCGATCTCCAACGGGTGATCGACCGGGTTGTCGGTTTTGATGGCATCGTCCGGGCCGCCACGGCGATCGTCATGGAGAACCCCGTTCCACTGCGGATCATCCCGCTGGTGGAGCAGGCCGCGCAGGACAGCGACTGACAGCACCGATCTGCCGGTGACCGGCAGCACCGACGGGGTGACGGGACGGGAGTGACTGCGGGTGAACTTCTGGGAGTACCTCGGCAGTCGCCACCAGCAGCTGCTCGCCGACGCCTACCAGCACGCCAGTGCCGTCTTCCAGTGCATGGTCGTGGCGACCCTGATCGGCGTACTGACCGGTGTCGTCGCCTACCGCAGCGAGTGGGCCGGCAACCTCGCCACGACCACCACGTCCACGATCCTGACCATCCCTTCGCTCGCCATGATCGGTCTGCTGATCCCGCTGGTGGGGCTCGGCGTCCCGCCGACGGTGATCGCGCTGACCCTGTACGGGCTGCTGCCGATCGTGCGCAACGCGATCGTCGGGCTGCGCGGGGTCGACCCGGCGCTGGTGGACGCGGCGAAGGGCATCGGGATGTCGCGCCTCGCCCGGCTCCTGCGCGTGGAGCTGCCGCTGGCCTGGCCGCCGATCCTGACCGGGATCCGGGTCTCCACGCAGATGCTGATGGGCATCGCCGCGATCGCCGCGTACGCCTCCGGGCCCGGCCTCGGCAACGAGATCTTCCGCGGGATCGCCTCCCTGGGCAGCAAGAACGCGCTCAACCAGGTCCTCGCGGGCACGCTCGGGATCATCGTCCTGGCGCTGCTCTTCGACGCCGCGTACGTCGTCGTCGGACGGCTGACCATCCCGAGGGGGATCCGTGCCTGAGAACGCCGCCGACCCGGCTCCGACGGCCCTTGCGGCCGATACGCCGGCCACGGCCAGTACGTCAGCCACGGCATCCGGCGCCACCATCGAGCTGGAGAACCTGACCAAGCGCTATCCGGGGAGCGGCGCGCCCGCGGTGGACAGCGTCTCCATGGAGATCAACGCCGGGGAGCTCGTCGTCTTCGTCGGTCCCTCCGGCTGCGGGAAGTCCACCACCCTCAAGATGATCAACCGGCTGATCGAGCCGACCGGCGGGCGCATCAGGATCGGCGGCGAGGACGTCACCGACATGGACCCCGTGAAGCTGCGCCGCAGGATCGGGTACGCGATCCAGGCCTCGGGGCTCTTCCCGCACATGACGGTCGCTCAGAACATCGCCCTCGTACCGAAGATGATCGGCTGGCCGAAGGCGCGGATCAGCTCGCGGGTGGAGGAGATGCTGGATCTGGTGGGTCTGGACCCCGGCGAGTTCCACGGCCGCTATCCGCGCCAGCTCTCCGGTGGGCAGCAGCAACGGGTGGGCGTGGCACGGGCGTTGGCGGCCGATCCGCCGGTGCTGCTGATGGACGAGCCGTTCGGCGCGGTCGACCCGATCACCCGTGACCATCTCCAGGACGAACTGATCCGGCTCCAGCACGAGTTGCACAAGACGATCGTCTTCGTCACGCACGACTTCGACGAGGCGATCAAGCTGGGCGACCGGATCGCCGTGCTGCGGGAGCGGTCGCACATCGCGCAGTTCGACACCCCGGAGGCGATCCTCACCAACCCGGCCGACGACTTCGTGTCCGGTTTCGTGGGCGCCGGGGCCGCGTTGAAGCGGCTGAACCTGACACGCGTACGGGATGTGGAGATCACCGGATATCCGACGGTGACCGTCGACGATCCGCTCCAGGAGATCTTCAACAAGCTCAAGTCGAGCGGTACGAACGAGATCCTGCTGCTCGACAAGCGCGGGCGGCCCTACAAGTGGCTGCGGCGCGGGGACCTGATGCGGGCCAGGGGGTCGCTGGCCCGGGCGGGCACGCTGGTGCACGACACGGTGACCCGGGACGCGACGCTGCGGGACGCGCTTGAGGCCGTGCTCACGGACAACGCGGGGCGGGTCGCGGTGACCGGGCGGCGCGGGGAGTACACGGGTGTCGTCGACATGGAGACGCTGATGAACTCCGTGCACGAGCTGCTGGAGGCCGACCGGCTCGACGCGATGGAGCACCGGCACGACCTGGAGGAGGCGCGCGCCCAGCAGACCCATCACGAGCAGGAGGGCACGGCCGTGGTCGGCGGGGAGGCGAAGGCGTGAGCGCGCCCCAGGCGGAGACAGGGTCCGACACCGACACCGGTGCCGACAGCGGTTCCGGGCCGGACGGACCCGAGGTATCGGCGGCCACCAAACCCATTGCACCCACGGTGAGTTGGCAGAAGCTGACCTTCCTGCCCGCCGTGCTCGTCTCCGTGCTGCTCGCCACCTGGATCTGGTTCGAGCAGGCGGACCTGGACCCGCTCTCCGAGAACGCGCTCTCCAACGGCCAGGTGTGGAAGGCGCTGCGGCAGCACATCGAACTGACCGTGATCTCCACGTTCTTCGTGCTGGTCATCGCGATCCCGCTGGGCATCCTGCTGACGCGCGGCGCCTTCCGGAAGGCGACCCCGGTCGCGATGACCGTCGCCAACATGGGGCAGGCCACCCCGGCCATCGGCCTGCTGGCCCTGCTGGTGATCTGGCTGGGCATCGGCCGGAAGGCGGCGCTGATCGGCATCATCGCGTACGCCGTCCTGCCGGTCCTCTCGAACACCATCGCCGGACTGAAGGCGAACGACCCGACCCTCCTGGAGGCGGCCCGCGGCATCGGCATGTCCCCGCTGGGCGTGCTGAGCCGCGTCGAACTCCCCCTCGCCGTACCGCTGATCCTCGCCGGCGTCCGTACGGCACTCGTCCTGAACGTGGGCACGGCGACGCTCGCCACCTTCGGCGGGGGCGGCGGTCTCGGCGTACTGATCACCACCGGGATCACCAACCAGCGCATGCCGGTCCTGATGCTCGGCTCGATCCTGACGGTCGTCCTGGCACTGCTGGTGGACTGGCTCGCGTCCCTGGCCGAACTGCTGCTCAGCCCGCGCGGGTTGGAGGCGGGCTCATGAGACGGCATACGGACATGAGATGGCGTACGGATACGAGACGGGGTACGGGTCTGAGGCTGCGTACGTGCCTGGTGGCCGCCGCCGGGGCGCTGCTGCTCGCCTGCCCGTCCGGCTGCGGGCTGACCAGTGGCTCGCCCATGGTGGACGACGTGGAACCGGGCTCGATCGGGCAGGGAAAGCCCCTCGAAGGCGCGGACCTCACCGTGACGTCCAAGGAGTTCACCGAGCAGCTGATCCTCGGCGCGATCATGGGCATCGCCTTCCAGGCGGCCGGCGCCGACGTCCTCGACCGCACGGGCATCCAGGGCTCCATCGGCGCCCGGGAGGCCGTCAAGGGCGGTGACGCGGACGCGATGTACGAGTACACGGGCACCGCCTGGATCACGTACCAGGGCAACGCCGACCCCATCCCCGATCCGCACAAGCAGTGGGAGGCCGTGCGCGACGCCGACCTGAAGAACGGCCTGACCTGGCTGCCGCCCTCCTCCCTCAACAACACCTACGCACTCGCCATGAACCGGTCCAACGCCAAGAAATACGGCACGAAGACGCTCTCCGACGTGGCCGCGCTCGCCAGGTCCGACCCCAAGGCGGTCACCGTCTGCGTGGAGAGCGAGTTCGCCAACCGCGCCGACGGACTGCCGGGCATGGAGAAGGCGTACGGCATGAAACTGGCCGCCGGGAACATCACTCAGATGGACACCGGGATCATCTACACCCAGGCGGCGAAGGGGAGTTGCGCGTACGGGGAGGTCTTCACCACCGACGGCCGCATCAAGTCGATGAACCTGTCCGTGATGGCGGACGACAGAAAGTTCTTCCCCAACTACAACGTGGCCCCCGAGATCAACACCAAGACCCTGAAGAAACACCCGGCGATCACGGACATCCTCGCCCCGATCACCAAGCGCCTGACCAACACCGTGGCCCAGCAACTGAACGCAAAGGTGGACGTGACCGGCGAGGACCCGCACACGGTGGCCCTGAACTGGATGAAGAAGGAGGGCTTCGTGAGGGAGGGGTGAGGCTGTCGGCAGGGAGGGGGTAGGGGGTGAGCCTGTCGGCGGGCTAACAGCCGGGGACCGAGCCCGTGCCCTTTTCCAGTGCCGTCAGTGCGGTGACCGCGCCCTTCAGCGTGGTCACCGGGATGAGTCGCAGGCCCTTCGGGAGTTCCGACTTCGCGTCCGAGCATTCCGCCCGGGGGACCAGGAAGACCGTGGCGCCGTCGCGGCGGGCGGCCTGGGTCTTGAGGGCCACTCCTCCGACGGCGCCGACCTTTCCGTCGGCCTCGATGGTCCCCGTGCCCGCGATGACGCGGCCGCCGGTGAGGTCGCCGCCGCTGCCGTCGCCGTTCAGTTTGTCGACGATGCCGAGGGAGAAGAGGAGCCCGGCGCTGGGCCCGCCGACATCGGCGAGTTTCAGGGTGACCTTGATGTCGTCCGAGTCCTTGCCGAGGTGGTTCAGGGCCGCCTCGGCGGCGGAGTCCTGGGACTTCCGCATCTCCTCGGTGTTGTAGTCCTCGATCTCCCGCACGTTGTCGCCGCTCGGGTAGACCGCGTCGCGCGGCATCACGGCTCGGTCCGTACGGAACCAGCCGTCGAGCACGTCACCGAGGCTCACGTCCGTGTCAGGTCCGGTCGCCTCGATGGTCGTCATCCGCAGCTGCCCGCGCGTCTCGCGGACGGCCGCGCCGGAGATCGTGATGACCGGGTCGCCCTGGTTCTCGCCGAGGACGTTCACCGTCCCGCCGGGCTGGGCCACCGAGAACGGCAGCGGCACGAACACCGCCGTGGCGAGCAGGGCCACGACAGGGAAGGCGCAGACGGCAACGGCCTGGAGACGCGTGAGACGAGAGAGCACGGGATCAATCTAACGCGAGGCCGAATCAAGCCCGTGGCCTGGGCAGCGAGCCCGCGGCCTGGGCAGCACCGGGGCTGGCGCCCCGCAGGGGCGCGGGGAACTGCGCGCCCAGCCCCCACCGACCCTCAGACGTCACACCACCCAAGCCCTGGAAGCCTCGACGCCGACCAACAACTCAGACCGACGCAACCACAACACCGACCCCGGCTCAGACCAAGCGTCAGCGCAGTGCGTCGGCGACTTCCTTCGCCGCGTCGACCACCCGCGGCCCCACCCGCTCCGGCACGACGTCCGCGAGCATGACGACACCGACGCTGCCCTCGACCCCCGTGACCCCGAGCAGCGGCGCCGCCGCACCGCTCGCGCCCGCCTCCAGCTCCCCGTGCGTGAGGGTGTAGCCGGGCTCCTCCAGGGGCGTCGCCCGCGCGGCGAGGATCGCCCGGCCCGCGGCGCCCCGGTCCAGCGGATGCCGGAACCCGGCGCGGTACGCCACGTGGTAGTCCGTCCACGTCGGCTCGACCACGGCGACGGCGAGCGCCTCCGTGCCGTCGACCAGCGTGAGATGGGCCGTCGCCCCGATGTCCTCGGCCAGCGACCGCAGCGCGGGCAACGCGGCCTCGCGGACCAGCGGATGCACCTGCCGTCCGAGCCGCAGCACTCCGAGCCCGACACGGGCCCGGCCGCCCAGGTCACGGCGTACGAGGGCATGCTGTTCCAGCGTGGCGAGCAACCGGTACACGACGGTCCGGTTCACCCCGAGTTTGTTGGACAGCTCGGTGACGGTCAGACCGTGGTCGGTGTCGGCGAGCAGTTTGAGGACACGCAGTCCCCGGTCGAGCGTCTGGGATGTCTCCGCGGTCACGACGCCCACTCCTTAGTGGTGAGGGTCGACGGCCCCCTCCGCGGCGGATGCGTCGCCGGTCCCATCGGCGACGCGCGTCAGAGGCCGCCGGTCGGCAAGCGTCCCGGGCATCCCGGGCGGCACCGGCTGCGCTCCGCGGCGGCGCTGCCACGGGGCGTGTGCGTAGCGGGACAGTAGCGAGCTGGTTCGCTCAGCGGAAGGCTCCGTCCAGAATCCGGGCATTCACAGGTACGTACCGCATCAACAGGCCCCTGATTTGCTCCATGTTTGCCCTGTTCTGCCCGGCGCACGCCACTCCGCGTGCACCACACCTGCACAGAGCGCACACGCGAACGCACACGCACAAGGGCGCCGGTGCCGTGACAGCACCGGCGCCCTTGTCGGCGTACTCCGCAATCCACAACCCGCATCCGTACTCAGTACTCCGCAGGCACCCGGAGGCACTCCGCGGCCACCCGGAGGCGTCACCGCATACGAGTGGCCCACTCCTGCACCTTGGCGATCCGCTGCCGCAACTGCCCGGCCGTCGCCTCCGCGCTCGGCGGGCCGCCGCACACCCGCCGCAGCTCGGTGTGGATCACACCGTGCGGCTTGCCGCTCTGGTGGACGTACGCGCCGACCATGGTGTTGAGCTGCTTGCGCAGTTCGAGCATCTCCTTGTGCGAGACCACCGGCCGCCGCTCGGCGGGGAGTTCGAGGAGGTCGGCCTCTTCGTCCGGCTTCTTGCGGCTGTGCGCGATCTGCCGGGCCTGCCGTTTCTGGAGCAGCATCTGGACCTGGTCGGGTTCGAGGAGCCCGGGGATGCCGAGGTAGTCCTGCTCCTCCGCGCTCCCGGGGTGCGCCTGCATCCCGAACTCGGCGCCGTCGTACAGCACCCGGTCGAAGGTGGCCTCGGACTCCAGCGCCTCGAAGGCGAACTGCTCCTGCTCGCCGGTGTCCTCGTCCTGCTCCTTGTTCGCCTCATCCATCTCCTTCTCGGATTCGGCGTACGGGTCCTCCTCGCCCTCCTTCTTGGGCTTGTCGAGGACGTGGTCGCGCTCGACCTCCATCTCGTTGGCGAAACCGAGGAGGTCGGGGACGGTCGGCAGGAAGACGGAGGCGGTCTCGCCGCGCCGCCTGGACCGTACGAATCGGCCGACGGCCTGCGCGAAGAAGAGGGGCGTGGAGATGGTGGTCGCGTACACGCCGACCGCGAGCCGCGGCACGTCGACGCCCTCGGACACCATCCGGACGGCGACCATCCAGCGGTCGTCGCTGTGGCTGAACTCGTCGATCCGGTTGGAGGCACCGGTGTCGTCGGAAAGGACGAGGGTGGCCTTGTCGCCGGTGATCTCGCGGATGAGTTTGGCGTAGGCGCGGGCGGAGTCCTGGTCGGAGGCGATGACGAGGGCACCGGCGTCCGGAATGCCCTTCCTGACCTCCGTCAGGCGCTGGTCGGCGGCGCGCAGCACGCTCGGCATCCACTCGCCGCGCGCGTCGAGGGCGGTGCGCCAGGCCTGCGAGATGGCGTCCTTCGTCATCGGCTCACCGAGCCGGGCGGCGATCTCGTCCCCCGCCTTCGTACGCCACCGCATGTTGCCGCTGTAGGAGAGGAAGATGACGGGCCGCACGACCCCGTCGCCGAGGGCGGACCCGTAGCCGTACGTGTAGTCGGCGGCGGACCGCCGAATCCCGTCGTTCCCCTCCTCGTACGCCACGAAGGGGATGGGGTTGGTGTCGGACCGGAACGGCGTACCGGTCAGGGCGAGCCGGCGGGTGGCGGGCTCGAAGGCCTCCAGGCAGGCCTCGCCCCAGGACTTCGAGTCACCGGCGTGGTGGATCTCGTCGAGGATGACGAGGGTCTTGCGCTGCTCGACGCGGTTGCGGTGCAGCATGGGCCGCACGCCCACGCCCGCATACGTGACCGCGACCCCGTGGTACTCCTTGCTCAGCGGCCCCGCGCTGTACTCGGGATCCAGCTTGATCCCTATCCGCGCCGCCGCCTCCGCCCACTGCTTCTTCAGATGCTCGGTCGGCGCGACCACGGTCACCTGCTGCACGACATGGTGATGCAGCAGCCACGACGCGAGCGTCAGCGCGAACGTCGTCTTGCCGGCGCCGGGTGTGGCGACGGCCAGGAAGTCGCGTGGCTGCTCCTGGAGGTATCTCTCCATCGCCCTCTGCTGCCAGGCACGCAGCTTGTTGGCGGTGCCCCAGGGGGCGCGGCCGGGGAACGCGGGTGAGAGATGGTGCGAGGAGGCAGTTGTGCCGGCGGTGGTAGTCACGGTCTCCGTGGGGTGGTTGAGCGGCTCGGCGGCGTCAGCAAAGGGAGGTGCGTATGCGGATGCGTATGACAACCGGGCCACCCTACCGGCGGCCCGGTCATGTCAACGTGCGGACGACGCGGGGTCGGCATCGGATGGGACTCAGCTCACAGAGACCGTCGACGGGTCAGCGCGCGAAGCGCGGCAGCTGGGCAGCGATCTTGGGGACGTCGAGGGCACCCTGGCAGACGTCCAGCACGAAGGTCTCGGCCTCGTCCACGTCGAACTCCGCGTCCAGCGGATGCCCGTTCATGTGCAGGAAGACCCAGGTCGCGTACCAGGCGATGCGCTTGTTCCCGTCGATGAGGGCGTGGTTGCGGGCGAGCGACTCCATCAGGGCCGCCGCCTTCTCCCAGACGTCCGGATACGCGTCCTGTCCGAACACGCTCGACTGCGGCCGAGCCAACGCCGAGTCCAGGAGCCCGAAGTCGCGCACCTCGTCGGCCCCGAGCCGCTTCGCCAGGTTCAGCAGCTCGGGCAACGTGAGGTAGTGCATCAGGCGAGCCTCCGGTTCAACTCGGCGCTGGCCTTGAGTACGTGATCGGCCGCCTCGTTGAACAGTCGGGAGTGTTCGTTTATGGCCGAGATCACGGCATCGTGCGCGAAGGCCTGCATGCTGCGCCCTTCTGCTGCCGCCCGCTCGCGCAGCGCATCGAGCTCGTCATCCGTAAACCGCAGGTTCAGTCCAGCCATGCTTCGACGGTACTACGCGGTACCACCTGGTGTCACTTGAATTCGGTCCGCACCCGCGTAGTCACCCAGGCCCCCACCAACGCCACCCCCGCCATCGGCAGGAACACCGCCGCGAAGGCAGCCGGATGACCGCCGGAGGCCGCCGTGGCCGCATGCGTCACCGTGCCGCCGCCCAGCGCCGCGAACGCCGCACCGCCCGCCGCCAGGAGCAGGACGTTCGAGAGGCCGTCGGATATCTGGAGCGCGGCGGAGTTGGTGCCGGCCTCCTCGGGCGCGGAGAGGTGCAGCAGGAGAACACTGGTGGAGGAGATCACCAGCCCCATCCCGAAGCACCCGAACGCCCACGCCACCGCCAGCGTCCACACCGGCACCGCGTCGATCAGCACACTCGGCGCGGCGGCGATCGAGGCCGCGACCAGCACCATGCCCAGCAGCATCAACCGGTCCCGGTACGGCTCGACCCGCGCCCTGGACTGCACGAAGGAGCCCAGCGCCCACGTACCGCCCCCCGCCGCCAGCGAGAACCCGGCCATCGTCGGCGACAGCCCCCGCTCGGTGACCAGCATCAGCGGCACGAAGGACTCCGCCGCGATGAAGGACCCGGCCGCGACCCCGCGCAGCAGCACCACGGCGGGCAGCCCGCGCGCCGCCCGGTACGTGCCGCGCGGCAGCAGCCCGAGCATCGCCGGGACGAGCAGCGCGGCCCCCGCCACGGCCGGCACCAGGGACAGCCACCGCAGGTCCTGCGCGCCGTACTGCAGCAGCCCGGCGCCGAGCGATATCCCCAGTGCCAGCCGGATGCGGCGCCGGTCGAAGGGCGCGGCGAGGGCGCCCTCCGTCGGCCCGGACGCCCGCCGCCGTATCTGCGGCAGCGCGAGCGCCAGCGGAAGGACGACCAGTACGGGTATCCCGAGGAACACCCAGCGCCAGCCGAGGTGTTCGGTCACCGCGCCGGAGGCGAGCGGCCCGACCACGGACGGGATCACCCAGCTCGCCGCGAACGCCGCCATGATCGACGCCCGCAGCCGCTCCGGATAGGCCCGCCCCACGACCACGTACAACGCGACGATCACCATCCCCCCGCCGAGCCCCTGTACCGCCCGGCCGAGGATGAACAGCCACATCGTCCCCGCCGTCCCCGACAGCAGCAGCCCCGCCGCGAACGCCCCGATCCCCGCCGTCAGCGACCCCAGCGGTCCGGCACGGTCCGACCACTGCCCGGACAGCACCATCCCGAACAGGCTCGTCGTGAAGTACCCCGAGAACGCGAACGCGTACAGCGAGACCCCGTCCAGCTCCCGGGCCGCCACCGGCATGGCCGTCCCCACCGCCGTCGCCTCGAAGGCGATCAGCAGCACGACGGACACGATGCCGATGCTCAGGGCCCGGTGGGAACGACTGAGCACGCTCTCCTGAGGTGCGAGCTCGGTCGGTACGGTCGGGGTGTCTGCGACGCCGGTGTCGCTCGGTTCCAGGGTGGTCATGTCCGCCAGCGTAAGGGGCGAACCAGCCCCTGGCCCCTGTCGAGAGACCCTGCCCGACCGGGACCTTGGTCGTACGACCACGCGTACGGCCCTCCTTTCATGAACGCCGTGTGGCAGTCCCGTTGCAGCCCCCGCCCATCCCTTGAGTCCCCTCCTGACCGCGGCCTACGGTCAGGACATCGAGTCCGGAACGACCAGAACAACCAGAACAAAACGGGACTCGAAGAACGGCCGTGTGCCCGAGTGGTTTAGGGGCTCGCCTGCGCTGCATCCATCAGCGGGCTCCGCCCGCGGGGAGTTACGCGGGTCCGATTCCCGCCACAACACAGTCGAGGACGAGAGCTGGACCCAAAGAATGGCCGTGTGCCCGAGTGGTTTAGGGGCTCGCCTGCAAAGCGAGTTACGTGGGTTCGATTCCCGCCACGGCCTCTTGTGCCTGAGCAGGCAGAACAACGGGGCGGCACCCGCGAGGAGTGCCGCCCCCGCCGATGGCCCGGTGGCCCCACGGATCACGGTCGTCGAGACCGACTACGCACGAGTACTACGTCGCTCACCAGCGACTCGGCGGCCCTGTCGCCCTCGCGTGGCCCACCTGTCCGGTCAGACCC
This sequence comes from Streptomyces sp. NPDC050704, assembly GCF_040654355.1. Lineage (NCBI taxonomy): Bacteria > Bacillati > Actinomycetota > Actinomycetes > Kitasatosporales > Streptomycetaceae > Streptomyces > Streptomyces sp. NPDC050704. The sequence goes on from NZ_JBFAHW010000039.1 coordinate 76,243, forward strand.
GTGCGCGGCACGGTAGGCGGTCCAGGCGAGGGTGAGCACCGCCGGCACGGACGCCAGCAGCAGCAACTCCGGCGGCGGCAGCGCGCGTTCCAGCACGGCCAGCAGATACGGCGCGCCGAATCCGAGGTAGGCCAAGGCCTGGAAGACAGCGGTCAGCCTGCCCAGGTTCTCGGCGCCCGCCAGGCGCTGTACCTCCATCAGGCCGCACACCAGGCAGCAGCCGTAGCCCGCGCCGAGCACCAGCGCGGCGACGGCGATGAGCCACCACTGCGCGATCGCCGCAGCCGCCGCGCCCAGTACCAGTCCGCCGACGACGATGCCCAGCGCGGTGGCGATCAGGCGGGGCTTCTCCGGGTGGTGGACTCGGCGCGCCAGCGGCTGCACCAGGATGCCCGAGACCATGGTCAGCGTGGTCACCAGCGCGCTGAACATCAAGGCCCTGTCGCCGAGTTGGTCCCGCACCAGGCCGGGCAGGTAGGCCAACGCGACCGAGGACGCGCCGAACACCCATGGGGCCAGCGGCGCGACGACGGTCCAGAACCGGCGCCCGCTCGCTTCGGGCAACCGCAATCGCAACCCGAACGCGGCGTCCCCGTCGGCTTTGCGGGGCTCCGGTGTGCGCAGCACGAACGGTACGGCCGCCAAGGTGAGTGCCACATGCGGAAGGTAGGAGGTGAGGACCGGGTTCGGTGCGGCCTGCGCGATGAGACCGGCGATCAGCGGTCCGACGGCGAAGCCCGTGGTCATGCCGACTGTCGCGCGTCGGGCACCGGTGTGCTCATCCCGACCGGAACCGTCGGCGGTGAGTTCCTTGATCCATGCGGTGCCCGAGCTGAACGCCGCTCCGCTGGCGGCACCGGCGACCAGCCGCCCGATGAACAGCCAGCCCAGCCCCGAACCCGCCGACATGAGGAGCCCGCTGGCGAGCGCCGAAGTGATCAGCGCGGGCACCAGCACCCGACGGCGGCCGTACCGATCGGAGTACGGGCCGCCCAGCAGCAGCCCGGGGATCAGTCCGACGCCATAGAGGGCGTAGGTCGCCTGCACCGTCGTCGTCGAGACGCCCAGGTCGGAGCGGTACATCAACAACAGCGGCGCGAACTGGTTCGCTCCCCAGCCGACGGCCGCCACACCCAGGGCGATCGCAAGCCAGGCACGGCTGCCGCCGGAAGGTTGATCGTCTCCCTTCGGGGCCTGCGGGGCCTTTCGGCATATACGCGATGTACGCGCTGTCGGGTTGGTCATGACTACGACGCTGACCGGTGAGCAACAACCTCCACAATGGGCCGAAACGCCATGGTGCGTACAATTTATGCCATGACCTCTGTCGCGCTGGGCGTCACCGACGGGATGACGCTGTTCGAACTGGCCATTCCGTGCACGATCTTCGGACCCGGCAATCCAGAGGCTGCCGAGGCCGGATACGAGCTGAAGATCTGCGCGGCCCCCGGGGCACGTGTCGGGGGATGGCTGCGCTCCGAGACACCGCACGGTCTGGAAGACCTGGCAGAGGCCGACACGGTGATCGTCCCCGCCTGCGACGACGCCCTGGACCACCCGCCTGCCGAACTGGTGGAAGCCGTGCGCGCGGCGCACCGAGGGGGCGCTCGGGTCGCCTCCATCTGCACCGGAGCGTTCGTGCTGGCCGCTGCCGGGCTGCTCGACGGACGCCGCGCGACCACCCACTGGATGCACACCCGAAAGCTGGCCGAGTCCTATCCGGAGGTCGAGGTGGATCCCGGCGTGCTGTACATCGACGACGGCGACGTGCTCACCTCGGCGGGGCAGGCCGCGGGAATCGACCTCTGCCTTCACATGGTCCGCAGCGACCACGGCGTGACCCTGGCCAACACGTTGGCAAGGCGGCTCGTCGTGGCTCCGCATCGCGCAGGCGGGCAGGCGCAGTTCATCGCCGGCCCTTTGCCCGGCGGCGACGGCGGAGGTCCCGGTGAGGGTCGGTACGGTCTGTCCGGCCTGCTCGACGAAACGAGGCAACGGCTCGACGAGCCGGTCACGGTCGCCGAACTCGCTCGCCGAGCGAACATGAGCCTGCGCCATTTCAGCCGCCGGTTCATGGCGGTCACCGGCACCAGTCCACTGCAGTGGCTGCTCACTCAGCGAATCCGTCGTGCACAGGAACTGCTCGAAACGACCGACAACAGCATCGAGCGAATCGCCGAGCAGGTCGGAATGGGCACCGCCACGACCTTGCGTCGCCATTTCAACCGCGTGGTCGGCATCTCGCCGACCGCCTATCGGCGCGCGTTCACCGAGTCCCGTGGCCTTGGCCGTACTCGTGCTCGTCGGCCGGGGCTCACACAGACGTCGGACCGGCCCTGAGTTCGCCGTGTCGGCCGCCGCCCTACGACGTGGGGGCGGCCGACACACGCTGACGTCGGCCGTGCTCGCGGTGCAGTAGCCAGAGGGTGAACGCCAGGGTGGATATGTCGGCGTGGAGCGGCCGCAGGGTGGCATGGGCGGCGGACCACGCGAGGATCACGCCGGTCGAGCCGTCGACGAGAAGATCCGTGTCCTCGGCAAGATCCGTGTCCTCGGCAAGGTGGCCGAGACGGAGCAAACTGTCGGCGCCGTCAGGCAGTTCGGGGCTCGCGCCGCCCCGCTCCGTCGCGTAGTGCTCGGCGAGCGTCGGCAGCGGGACGTCCGTGGCCAGCTGGAACACGAGGCCGTCCTCCGGGAGGCCCATGTCCCGGAGGAAGCGGCGGGTCGGCTCGTGCGTGAGCACGGCCGGGAAGTCGACCTCCTCGAAGCGCATGACCCCGCCCGCGCCGAACTCCTCGTCGAGCAACCGCCGAGGCAGGTCGAGGAGCAGCTCCACACCCGGACCCGCGAGCAGCGCGAGCTGCCGGACCAGCGCGGCCATCCGCCAGTACGCCGACACGTCACCCCGCAGGCCGTCCTCGAAGACGGCGTACGGACCCAACTCACCATCGGTCAGCGTGATCGCCGCCGCCGCACCTGTGCCAGTCGTCGTGCTCATGATTCCCCCGTGCATGTGATCGCGTGGTGCTTCCCCGGCAGGGAACGGCCACCGCCCCGCGGCAGTCCCCCACTACTCGAAAACCTTACGCGGCCCCACTGACAACGCCCGAAATCCCAAGTCCCACAAGGGTTAGGTGAGGTACACGCCGCCCGCGACGACCACGACCGCGGCCACCGCGAACACCAGCACGGCCAGCATTAGCTTTCCCGCACTCGGCGCAGGCTCATACCGCGGCGGCCCGCAAGGCTCCGAAGCATCCCGCCGCGGCCCCGTCACTGCGTCGCCGTCACCACGGCCGCCTGAGGCCGTATCGGCAACCGGTTCACGGGCCGCCCGGTGGCCGCCCGCACGGCGGACGCGACCGCGGCCGGGGCCGTGACCACCGGCACCGCGCTGACCGCCTTCGCCCCGAACGGCGCGACCACGTCACGCTCCTCGACGAGCTTGACGATGTGGATCTCGGGAGCGTCCAGAGCGGTCGGCAGCGAGTAGCCGGTGAGGTCGGGATGGCGCACCAACCCGCGCGCGGTACGCAGGTTCTCGCTGAGCGCGACGCCGATGCCCTGCGTGACACCGGCCTCGATACGGGCGGTGAGCTGCGCGGGGTTCAGCACGCGCCCCACGTCCTGGGCGAGCGCCAGTTCCACGACCCGCACGGAACCCAGCTCGATGTCGACGTCCACGACCGCGCGGATCGCGCAGAAGGCGAGCCCCACGAAGGCGTCGCCCTGCCCCGCGCCGTCCAGCGGCTCGGTGGGATGCGGGCGGCACTGCGCGGTGGCCCACAGCTCCTTGCCGTCCATCGCCTCCATGACGGTGGTCGACAGCACGCCGTCGTACGAGGTGATCTTGCCGTCGGTGATCTGGAGCAGCTCGGTGGACATCCCGAACTTGTGGGCGAGGGGCTGCAGCAGCTGCGTACGGACCATCTTGGCGGCCCGTTCGACCGCGCCGCCGGACACCCAGGTGTGACGGCCGCGGCAGCCGGGTCCCGCCGGGGGCTGATCGGTGTCCACGGAGGCGACGTGCACCTCTTCGAGGCCGAGGGTCTCCTGGACGATCTGCCGGGCCAGCGTGGTGAAGCCCTGGCCGGTCTCCACGGCCGCGCAGAGCACCGTGGCGATGCCGTCGTGGACCTTCACGGTGGCCGTCGACACCTCGTCCGCGCCCTCGGCGCCGAGCATGTGGACCATGCCGAGCGCGTAGCCGACGCCACGCCGTACGGCACCGGGTTCGCCGGCGCCCTCGGGGCCGCCTGGCAGCAGCCACTCGTCCTCGGGGGTGTCCATGGGGAGGGCGGGCAGCGGGAAGTCCTGCACGGCCTGCAGCAGTTCGGCCACCGGAGCGGGGCACGTCACCGTCTGGCCGGTCGGCAGCACGTCACCGGTGGCCATGGCGTTGCGCAGGCGCAGCTCGGCCGGGTCGGCGCCCAGCTTCTTCGCCAGCTTGTCCATCTGGGCCTCGTAGGCGGCGCACACCTGCATGGCGCCCTCGCCGCGTACGTGCCCGGAGGGCGGGTTGTTGGTGCGGACGGCCCAGCCCTCGATGAAGGCGTTCGGGACGACGTACGGGCCGCAGGCGAAGGAGACGGCCGCGGCGAGGGCCTCGGACGACGTGTCCGCGTACGCGCCCGCGTCGAGCAGGATCTGCGCCTCGACCTTGACCAGCTTGCCGTCGGTGTCCGCGTGGTGCCGGTAGCGCAGCAGCGTCGGATGCCGGTGGGCGTGGCCCAGGAAGGACTCTTCGCGCGTCGCGGTGAGTTTGACCGGACAGCCGGTCTTCAGGGCGAGCAGTCCGAGGGACAGTTGGAAGCTCTGGTCCTCGCGGTCGGCGGTGGCGCCGGGCACTCCGGTGACGACGACCTTGACCCGCTCCGGCTCCAGGCCATAGCAGGCGGCGGCCGTGTCGCGGTCGGCGTGCGGATCGGTGGACGCCAGGTAGAGCTCGACCCCGCCGTCGGGGCGGGGCACGGCGAGGCCGGCCTCCGCGCCGATCGGGGCCGGGTCCTGGCGGCCGATGCGGTACAGGCCCTCGACGACGATGTCGCCGGCGGCGTCCGGGTCGCCGTGGCGCAGCGGGATGTGGCGGATCAGGTTGCCGTCGGGGTGCAGGGGTTCGGCCTCGAAGGCCTGCTCCGGGTCGGTCACCGGGTCGAGTACTTCGTACTCGACGATGACGGCGGCCGCGGCCATCCGCGCGGTGTCCGGGTGGTCGGCGGCGACGGCCGCGAGGGGCTCCCCGTGGTGGCGTACGACCTCGGAGGCGAACACCGGCCGGTCGGCCCTGCCGCGGCCGTGCAGCGCGGCGCCGGGCACGTCCTCGTGGGTGATGACGGCCCGGACGCCGGGCATCTCACGCGCGTGGGTGGTGTCGATGGACAGGATGCGCGCGTGCGGGTGCGGTGACCTGAGGACGGCCGCCCACAGGAGTCCTTCGGCCCACAGGTCCGCCGCGTACGGGAAGGTGCCCTCCGTCTTGGCGCGGGCCTCCGCGGACGGCAGGGACACACCCAGCCCGTGCGGCGGCTCGGGGACGGCGGCGGCCTCCGCTGTGGTCGCGGTGGCGGTCTCGTTGCTCACGCCTGGCCTCCGTCCTGGCCGTACGGCTGCTCATGCGGCTGTGCGGGCTCGAACGCGGATGGGTTGACGCCGCCCGCGCCGGGGCCCGCCTGGTGCGGGATACGGGGCTCTTCGGCGTCCGTGGCGGACTCCGCGGCCGCGTGGGCCTCGCGCTCGGAGACGACCTCGCGCACGGCGTCCAGGACGCCCCGGTAGCCGGAGCAGCGGCACAGGTTGCCGCACAGGGCCTGGCGGGTCTCCAGCTCGGTCGGCGCCGGGTTGCCCTCCAGGAGGTCGTGCACGGTCATCGCCATGCCCGGGACGCAGAAACCGCACTGCACGGCGCCGCACTTGGCGAACGCCCGCTGGACGTCCGAGGGCTGGCCGTCGGTGGCGAGTCCCTCGACGGTGCGCACCTCGCTCCCGGCGGCGGTCACGGCGGGCACCAGGCAGGACGCCACGAGCCGTCCGTCCACCTGGACGTTGCAGGCCCCGCACTCGCCCTGCGAGCAGCCGTCCTTGGCGCCCGCGAGACCGAGCCGCTCGCGCAGTACGTAGAGCAGGGATTCGCCGATCCAGGCGTCGGTCACGGGCCGGTCGGCGCCGTTCACGCGCAGGACGTACGAGGCCAGGGGGTGGTCGTTGTGCGGGGGTGTGGCCGGGGAGTCGTCGGGCGCGGGCTCCTCGGCCATGTCGTCGTGAGCCTCGGCGGGCTCCTCCGGAGAGGCCGCTTCGGGCCCGCCGCCGGGTCCGTCCGCGGGCTCCGGCTCGTACCCGTGCTCCGGACCGCCGTGACCGGCCGGCGCCCCCACTCGTTCGCCGCGTTCGTCGCGCGGTTCCTCGCGCTCTACGGATTCGCGCTCTACGGAGACGGCGATTTCGTCGGCGTGCTCTCCGGAGACGTCGATGATCTCGGCGGCCTGCTCGGCGTGGGACGCGGCTTCGTCGGCGGGGGACGGCTGGTCCGCGGCCTGCTCGTGCGCCCACGGCTCCGAGGCCCAGGGCGCGGCCGCGCCGCCCGGCAGCGTGGCGGGGGGAGTCCCGCCGCCCCACTGCTCGACCAGCGCCGACGTGGTGAACTCGCCGGACTCGTCGGGCAGCTCGCCGTCGGCGACGGGAATGGACCACTGTCCGGTCACGTCGTGCCCGGTCGCGTCGTGTCCGGGTGCGCCCTGGCCGCCCCGGGAGGGCTCTTCGAAGGTCCACTGGCCGGTGGCGCCGGGGTTGTACCCGAAGGCGTCCTGAGCGGGCTGCCGGTGCTCTTCGGGCAGCGAGTTCGGGTCGGGCCACTGCACCGCCTGCGGCGGACCTCCGTCGGCGATCCCGGGCGGCACGGTCCACGAGCCGGTGGCCGGGTCGGTCCCCGGGTCCGTGGCGGGCGTGACCGCTATCGACGGCGGCACGTAGCCGTGTCCGGGCGCGGCGAGCGGGGAGTCGGCGAGGAGGGCGTCGATGCCCCCTTCGGGCAGCTTGACGAAGGCGGTGGCGCCGTCGTCGTAGTCGCCCTGGGGCAGCGGGTCCCACCGGCTGCCCGCCCGGGGGGCGCCCTCTCCGTGCTGGTCGTCGGTCACTTCAGTGCCCTCCCCAGTGCTCGTCGGGCCAGCGCGGCGACGGTGCGCCGCAGGTGCAGTACGGCGGGCGGCAACTGCTGTACGGAGCCGTCCTCGGCGGGGGTCGGATCGGGGATGCAGGCCGCGGCGACGTAGTCCCCGAAGCCGGTGAGCGCCTCGGGGACGATCGCGCGGTTGTTGTCCCAGTCGATCAGTGAGGAGACCCACTGCTCGGCGTCCAGGGGCCGCAGCGGCATGGGCGCTATGGCACCCACTGCACATCGCACGCCGCGCCTGGCGGGGTCGAGGACGAGCGACACGGACGCGATGGCGCGCCCCGGGCCGGTCCGTCCGGTGGCCTTCAGGAAGACCTGCGGGGCGTGCAGCAGCGGCACGCGCACGTACCCGATGAGTTCGCCGCCGCGCAGCATCTCCATGCCGGCCAGGAGGTGCGAGACGGGAATCTCACGGCGGGCGCCGCCCGGGCCCGCGATGATGAGCGTCGCCTCCAGGGCCGCGAGCACCGGGAGCGCGTCCCCGGTGGGGGCGGCCGAGGCGATGTTGCCGCCCAGGGTGCCCGCGTTGCGGATCTGTGGTGGGCCCGCGGCTCTCGCGGCGGCCGCGAGGGCGGGGATGAGGGCCGCGAAGTCGGGCCGTCCCATACGGGCATGGGTGAGGCCCGCGCCGAGCAGCGCGTGGCCGTCCTGGTACTGCCAGCCGCGGATCTCGCTGATCCGGCCGAGGCCGACGAGCGCGGCGGGCCGCAGCTGCCCGGAGTTGACAGCGGCCATGAGGTCGGTGCCGCCGGCCACGGGAACGGCCGCCGGCATGGCGCCGAGCGCCGCCACGGCCTCGTCCAGCGAGGCGGGCAGCGTGACGGCCTGCGCCGCCTGCGGTGTGTGCGTGGTCAAACCGGCTACCCCTTCCCGCTGCCCCACCTGGTCCCACCTGTGTTGCCGTACGGTACGTGCTGACAGGGCGGACGTGGCAACTCTGGCACATCTTCCCCGCCCCCCGACGCGGGGGTCCGCTAGGAGGCATTCATACCTGCCACCAGCAGATGGTCCGTTTTCGCACCACATCGCCCGTCAGCACGAATTGACAGTCTTCGATGCCTCTTGGGCGCCTTCTTCCTTCGGGGCCCACCGTCCCAGGGCAACCGCTTCACGGGACACCCCCTGAGAGTCACCTCACACGTTTGGGGGCGCCCCCTCGATCGGGCGTCCGAGCACTCCGGGCCGCCGCTGCCACGGCAACGGGCCGGTGGGCGGCCGGTAGGCGACTCCCAGGGCGTCAAGTCGCCCGTAGTGGGCGGTCATCCGGCGCTCGAAGTCGGCGAAATCCCGTTCCGCGGGGCCGGGCAGGGAGCTCCAGGCCACCTCGGCGAAGGCCGCGAGCCGGGGGAACGCCTGGTAGTCCACGCGCGCGTGGTCCTCCATCACCTCGGTCCACAGGTTGGCCTGGGTGCCCAGGACGTGCCGCGCCTGACCGGGAGTCAACTCCGGTGGTACGGGCTCGAAGCGGTAGACGTCCTCCAGGGTGCGCACGTAGCCGATGGGCACCGGCTCGTCCGGGCCGCCGTGCTGGCGGTGGTCCAAGTACACCTGCTGTTCGGGGCACATGACGACGTCGTGGCCCGCCCGTGCGGCCGTGATGCCGCCCTGGTAGCCGCGCCACGAGGACACGGCGGCGCCCGGCGCGAGGCCACCCTCCAGGATCTCGTCCCAGCCGATGAGCCGGCGCCCGCGCGCGGTCAGCCAGTCGTCGAAGTGCCGGATGAACCACGACTGCAGTTCGTCCTCGTCCGCGAGCCCCAGTTCCGCGATCCGCGCCTGCGCGGTGGGCGACGCCTTCCACTGGTCCTTGGCGCACTCGTCGCCGCCGACGTGAATGAACTCGGAGGGGAACAGGTCGAGCAGTTCCTCGAAGACCCCCTCGTAGAAGCGCAGGGTGTTGTCAGTGGGGGCGAGTACGTTTTTGGAGATGCCCCAGGTGTCCCAGACGGAGAGGGAGGGAGCGCCTTCCATGGATGCGGTGATGACGTCGGTGTTGCCGAGTTCCGGATACGCGGCGATGGCGGCCTGCGAGTGGCCCGGGATGTCGATTTCGGGGACGACGTCGATATGCCGCTCGGCGGCGTACGCGACGATCTCGCGGATGTCGTCCTGGGTGTAGAAGCCCCCGTGCGGCTTGTCCTCCCAGAGGGGCGAGGCGCGATGACCGAATTTCGTGCGTGACCGCCACGATCCGGTCTCGGTCAGCTTCGGGTAGCGCTTGATCTCGATACGCCAACCCTGGTCATCGGTGAGGTGGAAGTGGAAGACGTTCAGCTTGTGCGCGGCCATCAGGTCGAGATAGCGCAGGACGCCGTCCTTGGGCATGAAGTGCCGTGAGACGTCGAGCATGAGACCGCGCCAGCGGAAGCGCGGTGCGTCCTCGATGATCTGGTGCGGGATTTCGTACGTGGTCCCGGGCCGGACGGGAGCACGCCGGAAAGCCTCGGGGCCGACGAGTTGACGCAGTGTCTGGGCGCCCCAGAACACCCCGGCCGGACCGCCGCCGCTGATCTCGATGCCCCGCCCGGCGACGACACCGAGCCGGTACGCCTCAGGTTCCAGGGTGTCGTCGAGACGCAGCCGGACGGATCGGGGGCCGTCCTCCTCTCCGGGCGGCAGCGAAATCCCCAGTGCCGCACCGAGGGTGGAACGCAGCCAGCGTTCGGCCGTCTCCGTACCGGGTGCGGCCCACAGGGAGGTGCCCGCGTCCAGCGGGACACCGCCGCGACGCCCAGGCCCCGCGACGGCGACGGGCGCCGGAATCACCTCGGTCCGCACCCCGTCCGTCGGCACTCCGTCCCCCGGCACCCCATCGGTCGGCACTCCATCGGTCGAGATCACATCGCTCATGTCAGTCCTTCACCTCAGTCCTTCACCGCGCCGCCCAGTCCGGAGACCAGCCGTCGCTGTACGAGTACGAAGAAGATCAGCACCGGGATCGTCATGACCGTGGACGCGGCCATCAGACCGCCCCAGTCCGGATCGTCGGGCTTGTAGAAAACGAGGAGGGCCATCGGCAGCGTGGACTGCGAGGTGTCGCTGATGATGAAGGACTTGGCGAACAGGAAGTCGTTCCAGGCGGAGATGAACGAGAACACGCTGGTGGCGACGAGCCCCGGAAAGACCAGCGGGAAAAGGATCTGCCACAGGAACCGCGACCGGCTCGCCCCGTCGATGTACGCGGCCTCCTCCAGCGCCTCCGGGACGGCCTTCACAAAGCCCCGCAGCATCCAGATCGCGAAGGGCAGCGAGAAGGCGATGTGCGGCAGGATCAGCGCGCCCAGCGTGTTGAGCTGCCCGAGGTCCCGCATCTGGAAGAAGAGGGGGATCGTCAGGGCCTCGATGGGCACCATCTGAGCGACCAGGAACATGATCAACAGGGTGGTACGGAAACGGAAGCGGAATCGCGTCACGGCGGTCGCCGCGAGAAACGCGATGACCGCCGAGACGACGACCACCGTGAGCGCCACGACAAGACTGTTGAGGAAGTAACGGCCGAATTCCTGCTGCCCGAAGACCCGCCGGAAGGAATCCAGCGAGGGGTCCAGCGTCCACGGCCTGGGCTCCGTCGACTCGATCTCCCCGGCGGGCTTGAAGGCGCTCAACACCATCCAGTAGAGGGGGAATGCGACGACGGCCGCGATGAGCAGCGCCGAGACCTCCGCGGCCAGCCGCCAGGGCCGCTGTACGGAACGGCGTACGAAATCCCGTACAAACCCCGTCGGCTTCACCGGACTTACCGGACTCGCCGTACTCACTGAGCTCGCTGAACTCGTTGTACTCACCGGACTCGCGGAACTCATGGAACTCACAGCTCCTCCCCCTGCCTCCGCAGCAGACGCAGATATACGAGCGTGACCGCCAGCAGAATCACCAGCATCACCACTCCGATCGCCGAGCCGAGGCTGTACTGCGAGGAGGCGAAGGCCTTCTGGTACGCGTACACGTTCAGCACGAGGTTCTGTCCGGCGATGCCGCCGCCGTTGGTCATGACGTAGATCTGGGTGAAGACCTTGAAGTCCCAGATGACCGACTGGATGGTGACGACCACGAGGATCGGCCGGAGCATCGGCGCGAGCACCGAGCGCCAGATCCGCCACTGCGAGGCGCCGTCCAGGGCCGCGGCCTCCAGCACCTCGCCGGGGACGGCGCGGATGCCGGCGTACACCGTCACCATCACGAACGGGAAGGAGCACCAGACCACTTCGAGCAGCACTAGGGCGAACGCGCTGTAACGGTCGTACGTCCACGAGTGGTCGCCGAGTCCGAGGACCCGGTTGACCGGCCCGAAGTCGGGGTCGAACAGGAACAGCCACGCCGTCGACCCGGTGATCGCGGGTGTCGCCCACGCGCCGAGTGCCGCCAGCATCAGGGCGAGCCGGGGGACGGCGCGGACACGTGTCAGGAGCACCGCGAGCGCGCAGCCGACCGCGAGCGTCGACACGACGCACGCCGCCGCGAACACCAGGGTGGCGAGCAGCACCTGCCAGAACTGCTCGTCCCGGAAGAGGGTCTCGTAGTTCGCGAACCCCTGGAAGGTCGTCGGCTGCCCGCCACTGACCTGGGCCTGCGTGTACTCCAGGAACGAGATCAGCCCGAGCTGATAGACGGGGTAGACGAGCAGCCCGCCGAGGACCACGAGGGCGGGCGCGAGATAGAGCCAGGGCGTCCAGCCACCGCGCGCGAGCGGCGACTTACGCCCCGCCGCCCTTCCTCCGCCCCGTCTCCGGAGCACCGGGCGGCCGGCACGGGGCCGGGCGCCCTTCACCGGCTCAGGACCCGCGGTCGGGCCGTCCGCGACCGCCGCCGCTCCCCCGGAGGGGGCCGCATCGGGACCACCTGCCCGCCCGACACCGCCACCCGACACCGCCGAGCGGACCCCCGCGGGGCCGGACGCGGTCGCCCACTCGGCTCCGCCACACCCGCCGGACCCAGTCCCCCGCCCAGGGACATCACGCATACCGGATACAACCTCCTCGACCGACGCACCCTCACCGCCGGGCAACGCCGACACCGTCACCGCGCCGCCGGGCGGCGCCGACCCCGTCACCTCACCACCGGGCAACGCCGACGCCGTCCCCTCACCACCGGGTGACGCCGACGCCATCTCCTCACTGCCGGGCAGCACCGACACCGTCCCCTCACCACCGGGCGGCGCCGACGTCGCCCCCTCACTACCGGGCGGTGCTGGCGTCGCCCCCTCACTGGCGAGCGGCACCGACACCGTCTCCTCGCCGGCTGGCGGCGCCAACCCGCCGGAAGCGCCCGGTGCGGCCGACGGGACCGGTGCGGCCTCGCCGGAAGCACCTGGTGCGGCCGGTGCCGGTGCGGCCTCGTCGCGCCCGGTGGCCGACGCCGGCTCCCCGGTGCGGCCCCGGGCGGCGCCGCGGCCGGGCGGCGGGGTGCCGCCCGGAGCCGCGCCGTTCGTCACCCGGCTCACCCCGCGGAGCTGAACGCGGCGTTCATCTTCTTCGCCGCGTCCTTCGATGCCGCCGCCACGTCCTTACGTCCGCTGACGATCTCCTGGAACATCGTCGGCAGGACCAGGGAGGCGTCGATCTGCGACCACGCGGGCGACGCGGGGACGAACTTGGTGCCCGCGCCGAGGGTCTTCACGAACGGCGCCACGTACGGCTCCCGCTTCGCGGCCTCCTGGCGCACGTCCGAGTAGGTCGGCAGGAAGCCCATCGCGTCGAAGAGTTCACCCTGCGTCTTCTTCGACGCGAGCTCCTTCATCAGGTCGACCGCGAGCGTGCGGTGCGTGGTGCTGTTCAGTACGCCGATGTTGTTGCCGCCCGCGAAGGCGGGAGCGATCTCGCCCGACTTCAGCCCCGGCAGCGGTACGACGGCGTAGTCGCCCTTGACCTTCCCCGCCTCGACCGCCGCGTGGTTGAAGTCACCGCCGATCGCCATGCCCGCCTTGCCCGACGCGAAGGCGGTGATCGTGTCGTTGCCGCCCATGCCCGCGCACTTGGCGGCAGGGCAGTTGTCGTCACCGAAGAGCGAGGTGTACGCCTTGATGCCCTTCTGGGCGGCCGCGCTGTCGATCGTCGAGGCGTACGATCCGCCCTTGCCCTGGGCGATCTCACCGCCGTTGGACCAGACGAACGGCATCGCGCCGTACGTGAACGCGCCGCCGACCGCGAGCCCGTACAGCTCCGGCTTCGCCTGCCGGATCGCCTTGGCGGTCGTGATCAACTCTTCCTGAGTCTTGGGGACTTCAAGGCCCAGCTCTTTGAAGACGTCAGTGCGGTAGTAGAGGGCGCGGACACCCACGAAGTACGGAGCGCCGTAGATCTTGCCGTCGACCGTGACGGACTGCTTGGCGGTCGGGTCGGTGTCCTTGGCCTCGTTCCAGTCCGTGAACTCCTTGGTGATGTCCGCGAGTCCGCCGTCCTTGACGTAACCGGCCGTGTCGGTGTTCCCGAACTCGATGAGGTCGGGCGCGCTCTTGGGATCGTTGAAGGCGGCCTTGATCTTCTCGGCACGGGTCTCGACGGGTATGTACTGGACGTCGATCTTGGTGTCCTTGTGGGCCTTCTCGAAGGCGTCGACGACACCGTCGACCACCTTCTCCTTGGGCGAGTTGCCGACCTCCTGGAAGAGCCACACCCGCAGGGTGCCGCTCTTCTCGTCCGCGCCACCGGAGTTGTCGGAGGACTCGGGGGCGCAGCCGGTCGCCGTGAGCCCGGCGACGACAAGTGCGGCGATCGGGGCGGCCATTCGGGCAGAGAGCTTCATGAAGCGTCCTCCGGGGAGCGTTGCAGCATATGCAATGGTGGTTTTACGCTGCACAACGCTCGGAGACTATGGAGTACATGAACATGCCCACAAGAGGTCTCAACCACTCTGTGACCGGCAGAAGCACCCTGCGCAACGGCACACGCGCGCAAAACACCCGTATCCGGGTACGACAGAGCCGCCGCGCCCCCCCCCCCCCCCCCCCCCCCCCCCCCCCCCCCCCCACCCCCCCCCCCCCCCCCCCCCCCCCCCCCCACCACACCACCACCCACACGCACCCCCGGGGTAGCGGCCAGGGCCCCAGA
>NZ_JBFAHW010000040.1:0-84768 GCF_040654355.1 Streptomyces sp. NPDC050704
GGTGCGGGCCGGGTGAACCATCGTCACCCGGCCCGCACCAACCGCCCGAAGTCTTTCAGTCGGCGATTCCGTCGAAGGCGATGACTTTGTCGATGTGGGCGCGGACGAGGAGGTTGCCGGGGGTGCCGTTGCGGGCGGCGTACTCCTGGGTGCGGTGCTCGCCCATGTAGCGGGCACCGAGGAGGCCACCCCAGCGCAGCATCTCGTCGGGGTTCTCGTAGGTGTCGGCGCGTCCTTGGAGGATGACGAACGCGTACGGGGGGTGGTCGTCGTCGACGCAGAGGGCGAACCGTCCGTCGCGGACGAGGTTGCGGCCCTTGACGCCGTCTTGCTCGGTGGTGAGCACGATGTCGTTGCCGTCGAGGAGGAACCAGACCGGGGTGACGTGCGGGCTGCCGTCGGCTCGGACGGTCGACAGTTTGCCGGTGCGGGTGCCGTGCGTGACGAACGCCCGCCACTGCTCGTCGGTCATCTTCCGCATGCGATGCCTTTCACTTTGGTGGACAGCCGTGCCGGTGGGGGTGTCGCACGTGTGCGCCGAGGACCGGCCCGGCCTCGGCGCACACGCGGGTCTCTCAACGGCCCCAGAAGGCGTCTTCGGCGTTCTGGTCGCCGGAGAAGAGCCACATTTCGGTGATCTTGCCGTTCTGGATGCGCAGGAGGTCGAGGCCGTCCATGGCCATGGACGTGTCGCCGCGGCGGCCGGCGAAGTGGATGGTGGCGGCGATCAGGTCGCCGTTGCCCATGAGCGAGTGGATCTTGTCGATGGAGAAGGTGCCCTGGCTGGCCTCCATCATGCTGCCGAGCATCTGGAAGACGGCGCCCTGGCCCTTGTGGTCACCGGAGAACTGGTTGGTGCCGGGCTGGTGCCAGACGATCTCCGGGTCGAGGAGGTCGCCGAGGCCGGCCATGTCTCCGGTCTGTACGGCCTGGAAGTAGGCGCGGGCGAGGTCGAGGTTCGCAGTGGTCATCGAGGTCTCCACGGGTTCGGGCGGGGTTGTCGGGCGAAGTCGAGACGGTCGGCCAGGCCGGCCTCGGCGAAGGCGGTCTCGATTTCGGTCCGGCCTTCCTGGAAGTGGGCCCAGCTGTCGTAGTGCGCGGGGACGATGCGGCGGGCGCCGAGTGTCTTCGCGGCTTCGGTGCGCGGTGGCCGCCTGGTGCGGCGGTCGGCGGCCGTGACCGCGCTTACTGGGCGGGTACCGAGAACACGCCGAAGTGGTTGCCGGCGGAGTCCTCCAGCCGGGCGAAGGTGAGGCCCGCGGAGTCGGAGACCGGCTCCATGAGGACCTTGGCCCCGAGCTCCTGGCCGCGCTTGACGGTCGCGGCCACGTCCTGCACCAGTACGTAGAAGACCGCGTAGTTGGGGAAGCCGCCCTCCGACTCCCACACGCCGCCGGACGGCTGCGGGGCGCCCGGCGCCATCACGGAGTGGTAGGTCACACCGGGCGTGTTGGTGTTGAGCGCGTACTTCCAGTCGAAGAGCTCGCCGTAGAACTCCTTGACCTTCTCGGGCTGGTCGGTGCCGAACTCGAACCAGGCGACCGAGTTGAAGGCGGGAACGGTCATGACACTCACTCCTTTTGCCCCCGGCAAAAGGGGACGATTGTGACTCGCTGAAGCAGGCTGAGTACCGGGCGGTGGCCGCCACTCGCGATGGGCCCCGAGGGGAGCGGCAGGGGCGGCAGGCCCTGAACCGGCCTGGCGTCCAGCAAACCATTTACATTCCATGGAAGCAACTTCCGAGGAGTATTGATCCGCGGGTGTGGCTTTGGCGGTCTCCAGCCGACCAGCCCTCGGGCGGCACAGGACCCCGGCGCACGGCCTCCAGGGCATCGCGCAGCCCTTCACCGAGAGGTGTCAGTGAGTACTCGACGCACGCAGGCATCCCCGGACGGCCCGCCGTCTGCGTGCGTACACGGGTCGCCGCTTCGACGGCGGCGAGGCGGCGTACCGCGCGGCGGGGCGAGGCATCCCCTTCGTCGGCCTCGGCCTCGGCGTCGTCGGGCGCCGTAAGCGCGGACGCGGGCAGGCATGACGCCCCGCACGAGCCATCCGGGGAAGTCGGCTGGGGGGGCTGGCAATCTCATTTTGCACTGTGCAATGATTGGCCGTAGGGGGCACCGACGGACGATTGGCTTCCGGCGCCCAGGAGTGACAGCGGCAAGGTGGACGGGAGGCACACCGACCCGTCGGTGCCCCCCTCTGTAGTTCTGCCACCACTCAGCCGCACGGCCGGTTCGCGGCCTCGAAGCACACGCGGGCCGGCACAGGATACGGATCACAGAACGACGACCCAGCCCTTGATCGGCGTCGTGGACCGGAACAGCCATGGACGGCGGGGTCGCCATCTGCCGGTCCGTCGCCCCATGCCTGCGAGATGTCCAGGCGGGCATGTGTGTTGACCAGGTCGGAGATTGCCTCGCTCAGCGGCACGACGGCCGCCCTTGCGCGAGGAGGAGTCGGTCACCTGCCCCAGAAGGCGTCCTCGGCCGCCTGGTCACCGGAGTACAGCCACACCTCGACGACCTTGCCGTGCTTGAAGCGAAGGACATCCACACCGTCCATGCTCATGGACCTGTCGCCGCGCTTGCCCGAGAAGTGGATGGGGGCTGCCACCTTGTCGCCGTTGGGCATGAGGCCGTTGACCTTGTTGATGGCGAAGGTGCCCTGGCTGGCCTCGGTCATCCCGCCGAGCATCTTGAAGACGGCGTCGCGCCCCTTGTGCGTCCCGGAGAACTGGTTGAAGCCCGGCTGGTGCCAGACGACGTTCTTGTCCAGGATCCTGCCCACCTTGTCGAAGTCGCCCTTCTGGATGGCCTGGAAGTACTCGCCGGCGAGCTTGACGTTGGCGGCCTGCTGCTGGGCCTTCCATCCGTCGGCGGAACGGGTGACCGGCTTGTGGGCCGTGGCCGTGGCGGTGACGGATGTGTCCGCCGTCGCGTAGCTCACGCCGGCGGTGAGGGTGCCGACGACGGTGAGGGCGAGAGTGGTGGCCGCAACGGAACGTGTGCGAACGCGGTTCTTCATCCTGATCTCCCTGGTTTCGGTGGGATCTGCATCCCGGGACTGTTTCGCCGCCCCGATGCTTTCCACTGGTAACCAGTCACCTCAACGTAACCGTTGGTGACTTGTGGTGCACGTCACAAATTGATCGACCGGATGCACGCCCGTAAATGTGATGTGCGACACGTATTGCCATTGGTTACGTTGAGGTGACTGGTTACTGACGGTGAGCATGGGTGTCATCGGAACCAACTCACCGAGGGAGAGAGCCACCATGGAGTCCAGTGCCGTACTCGGCATCGCCCGGCAGTACGCCGTCGCGGTGTCGGCCAGGGATTTCGGCGCGGTCACCCGCATGTTCACCGACGACATCGTGTGGCATCAGCCGGGCAGGAACCAGTTCTCCGGCAGCCACCGCGGTGCGGCTGCGATCGGCGAGATGTTCGGCGGCATGATGACGGTCACCGAGGGGACCTTCGAACTCAGGACGACCGGCAACCCCATGGTCAACGGTGCACTGGTCGCCACACCGGTCCACTTCTCCGCCAGGCGTAACGGCGAGGTGATGGGGATGGACGGCGTCGACCTCCTGAGGGTCGAGGGTGACCGGATCGCCGAGGTCTGGCTCTTCTCCGCGGGTCAGGGCGGTGAGGACGCCTTCTGGGGCGCCGCCTGAGGGTGGGCCGCTTCCATGGAAACGCCGTCTCTACCGGCCGGGTTACGAACCCAACTTGCAAACACAGCAGCGTCGTTCTGCCCCGATATCCGGGGCGTAAAGGAGTGGATGGTCATGAGCAGCACGAACGTCGACATCGCCCGTGAGTACTTCGAGTCGATCCAGAAGGGTGAGTTGGCCCGGGTGGGGGAGCTTCTGGCGGAGGAGGTCGTCTGGCACCAGCCGGGCGGCAACCAGTTCTCCGGTGAGCACCAGGGCCGTGATGCGGTCTTCGCGATGCTCGGCGGGATGATGGAAGCCAGCCAGGGCAGCTTCGCCATCGACGCGGTCCATGCCTTGATGGGCAACGGCGATGTGGTGGCCGCCTCCATTCACTTCGCCGGCCGGCGCGGGGACGCGTCCATGAGCATGGACGGAGTGGATGTGCTGCGCCTGGAGGACGGGAAGATCGTCGAGATGTGGCTGTTCTCCAGCGACCAGGCGGCCGAGGACGCCTTCTGGGGGAAGTAGAGAACGGCCCGGATCGTGGGGCGTTGGCGGGCGGTCGCGTCGAGGCGCGGCCGCCCGCCGGCAATTCCTCAAAGTCCGGCCTGCTGTGTTCGTCACCAGCGGCCCAGCGGCCCAGCCGCCAAGCCGGGCTCGGGTCTTCCTCCCGGACTGTCGCTCGGTGATTTCCCCCGTCGCCCGGGCGGCATCAGGCCCCGGCGGTCCTCTGCGACGGCCCCCAGAAGAGAAGTGGAAAATGCCAGAGAAACGGGAGTTCAACATCTTTACGGCGGACTGCCCGTCCCGCACGTCGCTGGATCGCATCGCCAACAAGTGGGCGGCCATGGTGGTCGTCGCGCTCGGTACCGGCAGGATGCGCTTCGGCGACCTGCGTACCGCGGTCGGTGGGATCAGCCCCAAGGTCCTCACCGACACCTTGAAGAACCTGGCACGCGACGGACTGGTGACCCGGCACGCCTACCCGGAGATACCACCCCGGGTTGAGTACGAGCTGACCGCACTGGGACACACGCTGCACACACCTCTGCGCGTACTGGGGCACTGGGCCGAGGAACACATCCGCGAGGTCCTCGACGCCCGCGAGATCTACGACAACCGCCACTGATCCCCCGCTGGACCAACAGGCCTGGGCAGAGACGTGACGTGATCCGGGATCGACAGTGCCCAGCTGGTGTGTACGTCGTCAGGTGAGGTGTTTGCCGAGGTAGCGGCCGGTGATGCTGTGCGGGTTCCGTGTGATGTCGTCGGGGGTTCCGGTGGCAACGATGGTGCCTCCGGCGGTGCCGCCTCCGGGGCCCATGTCGATGACATGGTCGGCGTTGGTGATCATGTCGAGGTCGTGCTCGATGACGATGACGGTGGCGCCGTTGTCGACCAGACGCTGGAGGACGTCCAGGAGGGTGCGGATGTCGAGGGGGTGGAGTCCGACGCTGGGTTCGTCGAGGATGAAGAGGGCGTCGGACTGGTTGCGGGTGAGCTCGGTGGCGAGCTTCAGCCGCTGCGCCTCGCCACCGGACAGGGCCGGGGTGTCCTCGCCGAGGGTGAGGTAGCCGAGGCCGAGGTCGATGAGGGACTGGAGCCGGGTGCGCACCCGCCGGATGTCTCCGACCTGCTCGATGGCCTGCCGCACGGTGAGAGCCAGCAGGTCGGGCAGGCTGATCCCGCCGTCAGGGTCGCCGGGGGTCGGACGGAGGATGTCGGCGGCTTGGGGAGCGTAGCGGGCGCCGTCGCAGGCCGGGCAGGCGATATCGACGTCGGGGAGGAACTGCACGTCCAGGGAGATCTGGCCGGTGCCTTCGCAGCGGGGACAGCGAAGGGAGCCCGTGTTGTACGAGAAGTCCGCGGCGGTCAGGCTCTGTTGCCCGGCCGTGCCGGTGGCGGCGTAGGCACGACGCAGGTCGTCGAGGATGCCGCTGTAGGTGGCGACGGTGGACCGGACGTTGACGCCGATGGGGGTGGCGTCGACCATGTTCACCCGGGTGATCCCCTGCGCGTCCACCTTCGAGACATGGCCGGGCAGCTGGCGGCCGTCGGCTTGTGCCCGGAGGGCCGGGACGAGGCTGTCGAGGATCAGCGTGGTCTTGCCCGATCCGGACACGCCGGTCACGGCGGTCAGACGCCCCTGGGGGATGTCGACGTCCAGGGCGTGCACCGTGTGCAGGGGGCGGGTGTCCAGGTGGATGCGGCCCTGGTCGAACATCGCGTCGCGGTCGGCTCGGTCGCGTACGAGGGCGGGCTCGCGGCCGACGAGGAATCCGCCGATCAGGGAGTCGGGGTCGTTGCCGAGGGCGGTGACGTCGCCGGCGGCCAGGACGGTGCCGCCTTCGGTGCCGGAGCCGGGGCCGATCTCGATGAGCCAGTCGGCTTCGCGCAGGACCTGGACGTCGTGGTCGACGAGTACGACGGAGTTGCCGTCGCGCAGCAGGTCGCGCATCACTCCGAGGAGACCGTCCACGTTCGAGGGATGCAGGCCGATGGAGGGCTCGTCCAGGACGTAGAGCACTCCAGTGGTCTGGTTGCGCACCGCGCGGGCCAGCTGGACACGCTGCCGTTCACCGGTCGACAGGGTTGAGCTGGCTCGATCCAAGGCGAGGTAGCCCAGGCCGAGTTCGACCAGGCGGCGGGCGGCGTCCAGCAGAGTGGCGACGATGTTCCGCGCCATCGGGCGCATCTCCGGTGGCAGGGTGTCGGTGAGGACAGGGGCCCACTCGATGAGGTCGTCAAGGGTCTTCGCGGCTGCCTCGGCGAGATTGATGCCGTCGACCAGGGTGGCGCGTGCCTGCTCGCTGAGCCGAGTGCCACCGCAGGCGGGGCAGGTCTGGGCGCTGATGAACTTGTTCACCCGGTTCAGACCGCGCTCGGTCGTGGCGTTGTTCAAGGCGTCCTCGACCGCCCGGCGGGCGTTGCGGTAAGTGAAGTCCAGCTCGAAGAGCTTGCCGTTCTTGGACCGCACGCTGATGTGCCGCTTCTCGGCGGGGCCGTGCATGACGATGTCCCGCTCGTGGGCGGTCAGCTCCGTGTACGGCACATCGGTGCGAACCCCGAACTCGGCGACGACCTGCGGCATCACCGTCAGCCCGAACATCGACCACGGAGCCACCGCCCCCTCGGCGATGGTGCGTTGCGGATCCGGGACGAGGGCTGCTTCGTCGACTTCCCGGACCATGCCGGTGCCGGTGCACCGCGGGCATGCGCCGTCCGAGTTGAAGGCCAGCGACTCCGCGCCCGGCGGGTAGAACGTCACCTCGCACACAGGGCAGGTCAGGTCCAGCCCCGCGGCGACGTCGATGGTCGGGTCCTGCCGGTGGCCGTTGGGGCACAGGTGTGCTCCCAGGCGGGAGAACAGCAGGCGAAGGACGTTCAGTAGCTCGGTCGACGTACCGAAGGTGCTGCGCACCCCGGGGACACCGGGCCGCTGCCGCAGCGCGAGCGCCGCGGGCACATGCTCGACACTGTCCACCGCCGCGCGTGGTGCCTGCGCCATGCGCCGGCGGGTGTACGTGGACAGCGCCTCCAGGTACCGGCGTGACCCCTCCGCGTACAGGACCCCCATCGCCAGCGAGGACTTGCCGGAACCGGACACGCCTGCCACCGCGACGAGTTGGCGCAGTGGCACCGTCACGTCGATGTCCTTGAGGTTGTGGACCTTCGCCCCGCGCACCTGGATCGCCAGGGGTGGATCCCCCGCGCCCTCGGCCCCGGCCGAGGGCGGCCCGGATACTGCGTCGCCCGTGCTGTTGTGCGTCATCGGGTCTCCCTACCAACGGCATCTTCGGGTTCACCAACGACCCGGCACCCACAGAATAAATCCTCAGAAGTTGCTTCCGTGTAATGTATATGATGCTTTTGGTGTGACACAAGGAATGGCTGACGGCTCCGGGGAGCAGGCGGCGGGGGGAGGGGCGGAGGGCAGGTCAGGACGGGATGATCCGCCATTGCTGCCGCGTCTGTGACGCGTACGGCTGCTGCTCGACGTTGGCCCCGTCGGCGGTGCTGCCCTCGTCGACGCCGAGGGAAAGCCCGCTGTAGCGGTTGATGAGGAAGTAGTTTCCGTCACCGGTGGGCGTGACGGCCCAGTGCTGCTGGGGGGCGTCGGCGTCTCCCCAGATGCCGACGTTGCCGCCGTCCGCGCGCGAGAGAGCCGCGACCTCCAGAAGCTTGCGGCTGCCCACACCCTTGATCTTGTAGTAGCCGTCGCCGGTGCTCGTGAAGGTCCACTTCTGGTTCGCCTGGTTGAGCCATGGCCACTGATCGACGTTGGTGCCGTTGGCGGTGTGCGCGCCCTCCACGTCGGCGACCTTGCCGCTGTGCTGGGCGACCAGCCGGTAGACGGTGCCGTCACCGGGGAGTGTGGTGGACACCAGTGCGGGCTTGGCCTTCCGGCCGCCGATCCTGACGCCGCTGATGTTGGCGTAACCGCCGGTGGCCGCATTGACCTGGATCCGAACGAAGCCCACGTTCCTGGCCGGCCACTCGGCCAGCTTGAGCCTGCGGTCACCGGCCCAGGTGCCCGCGGTTACCTGGGTGAAGGTGACACCGTCGGTGCTGGTGTGGATGGTGTACGAGGTGATGTCGCCGTCGGTGGAGTTGCTGCGGTTCCACTGCTTGGGCAGGTACTCCAGGGTGGAGACGTTGCTCCACACCCCGCCCAGGTCGATGGTGATCGACTGCGGCAGCGGCAGGCTCCAGGTCGACCAGCAGGTTTCGTAACGGACGTCGCTGAGTCCGTCGATGGTGTTGAGGGGTCCCTCGCCGGTGTGGAAGGCGGTCGCGTACGCGTTGACCGGGGTGACCGGGTACTCGGCGCGCAGTGGCTGGGTGGGCAGCGGTGGCCGGGAGGTGTTCGGGCTCCAGGCGGCACCCACCTCGGCGAGCCGGTTGACGATGTTGGTGTCCAGCAGGCCGTTGCGGTTGGGCGGGCAGTTGAGGATGAACGAGGTGTACTTCGGCTCCAGGTCGGCCAGGTGTGACAGGACCGCGGCTTTGCTCATGAGGCTCTCGGTCGGGGTGGAGGGGTGCCAGAACCAGCCGTCGCTGATGGTCTGCCCCTGCATTCCGGCGTAGGTGTTGCCCGCCGGCGCCGAGACCCCCAACGGCTCCTCGAAGAAGATCGCGTCGCTGAGGAAGGGCTCCGACAGTCCGCCGATGTCGATCATGACGCAGTCCGGCTGCAGCTGTTTCACCAGCGAACGAATCCTCTGGTAGGAGACGGCCTGCTGCCCCATCTGCCATGTGTAACCGTCGGTCATGAAGATGTCGATGGTGCCGTAGTTGGTGAGCAACTCGGTGATCTGGCCGAGGATGAAGGTCATGTCGCCGGGCTGGATGGCATCGGTGGTTTCGAGCCCGGTCACCTTGTGCCGGCTCTCCCATGCCTCGACGCCGAAGGTGCGGTCCCAGATCGAGTAGTAGAACCCGACCTTCAGCCCCTTCGCCCGGAACGCATCGCAGTACGCCCGCACCACGTCCTGCTTGTAGGAGCTGTTCGCGACGTTCTGGGTGCCGTAGGCGCTCGGCCACAGGGCGAAGCCGTCATGGTGCTTGGTGGTCAGGATGCCGTAACTCATCTTCGCGGCGGCCGCCGCGTCGGCCCACTGCGCGCAGTTGACGCTCGGGGGAGCGAAGAGGGTGGGGCTCTGGTTGGGTTCGGCCCACTCCTGGTTGGTGAACGTGCCCAGGCTGAAGTGGTTGAACATGCCGAACCGCATGTCGACCATCTTGCTCAGGTTGGTCTGTGTGTCCGCGGCGGCTGCCTGCGACAGAAGGCCGGAGAAGCCGGGGACGATCGGCAGGGCGGTCGCGGCGGTCGCCGCACCCGCGGCACCGAGAAACATACGGCGATTCATTCCTGATGAGGACATGGCTCACTCCTGTGGATCGATGGCATGGATCGCGGTGACGCCGTCCCAGGTGGCAGTCGGCGCCGGCCTGGGTGCAGGGGCACCCGGGATGCGTCGGTCACGGTGACGAAGTGACCTTGGCGCGCAATCCGGTGACGAGCAGTGGGAACACACTCAGGAAGGCGGTCGGCGCGAGCCCTGCGGCGCGCCGGCTCTGACAACGTGCGCTCCTAACTCTTCGCGGGACAACACATGGTGCTGCGGCTCGACAACCGGGCTGAACGGAGTGACTGGTCACCCTCGGGCGGCGAGCAGGAGAGAAGCCACCGCACGGCGTGTGTTTCGCCGGAGTAACATCGGATCTATTAAGGGGCTTCAGTGCAGGGTCTGTCTAGAGGATCGACAGAAACCTCGTGATCGCAGCAGATGAGGCACCAAGTCTCAGGGGCAAGTGGCCGAGGTGCGGCATGTCAAAGGTCCGATAGGTCGGGTGAATGGGGTGGCTCGGGCCCTTGTGAGTGCACTTCCAGACGGGTCGGGGGCGAGCAACACCGGAACCGCCGTGGGGCCTGCTCCTGGGTGACGGACTCGCGGTGCGCCGGGTCCCGGTCGGGGTGCCGCAAGTCCCCTTCATCCAGCGCTTGTTGCCGTCCACGTTAGCGGGAAAGGTAGCCGGGGCGAGTCAGGTCCGGTGGTCAAGGTGGCCACCGCGATGTCGCTGAGCTGCCGCTCTTCTGTACGCAGGTGACCCCGATCGCTGACGGCATACAATTAACAACCTATGGAACATAATTCTTCGGAAGATGAATGATGGCTGACGCTGATCTGAAGCTGTTGTACCGGGAGCTGGTCTCGCTGGAGATCGAGCTGTGGAACGGCATCGAGGGGCGGTTGCGGGCCGAGTACGACCTGCCTCTCACGTCGTTCGAGGTGCTGCACCTGCTGTTGCGTCGGCCCGGGCGGCGGATCCAGGACATCGCGGAGGAGTTCTCGATCACGGTGGGTGGCACGAGCAAGGTGGTCGACCGCCTGGAGGTGGCGGGCCTGTGTCAGCGGCGGGCCAATCCGAACGACCGCCGTTCCTCGATCGTCGAGTTGACGCCCGAGGGACGGAAGCTGGTGAAGGGGGCGCTGAAGGTCTTCGAGGAGGAGCTGGAACTGCGTATCGGGTCGGTGATTCCCGAGCAGTCCGTACGGGAGGTGACCGCGGTTCTCGGCATGCTGCGGGCGGCTGGACGTGGCCTGGATGCGGAGCGGAAGGGTGCTGGGCAGTCGCCGGTGCCGGCGATGCGGGCGTCGAAGCAGGCCGGCCGGTCGGCCTCGTGAGCCACGACGACTGAACCCCGGTGCTCCACCGTCGCCGTCCCTGCCGGTGACAGCCTCGCCATGTCCCCGTACGAACTTGACGCGACAGTGCCCGCCGATCCCGACTGGTGGTACGGAACATGACTCCCCCTCCCTCAGGAGTCGGGCGGGTCGCCTATCGGGTTCCGGCACGTTGGTGTGTCCTGCATCACCGATTCGGAGTTGAGTGGCAGGCCCGGGTGTTGTGCGTACCCACCTGTGACGAGCGGAGCTCGGATGCAAGGATGAGGCCGACATGACTGCTGGGTGGTGTGCGCGCACGATACGGGCCGTGGTGTTCGCGGCCGTCTGCGTGCTGCTCGCCGCCCTCGGCCACGTCCTGATGTCGGGCTCCACCGTGCCCTGGTGGACGATGGCCGCCGGGTTCGTCGCCACGAGCGGCGTCGGCTGGTGTCTGGCGGGCCGTGAACGCGGGCTCACGCTGGTGGTGTCCGCTGTAGCCCTCGCCCAGGGCGCGCTCCACTGGACCTTCTCGTCGGCCCAGTCGGCACAGTCGGCGGCGTCGGGGGCCGGCACGGATTCCGCGGTGCACCACATGCGTGGTGAAGCGAGCGGCATGCCCATGGGCTCCACCTCCGTGGACGCGATCGACATGGGCGCCATGGACATGGGCCACGCGGCGCCTGCGGGGCACCTCGGCCACATGGCTCACGACATGAGCGGCACGTCGTCACTCGGCATGCTCGCCGCCCACGCCCTGGCCGCACTGCTGAGCGGCCTGTGGCTGGCCCACGGCGAGCGGGCCGCGTTCCGTGTCCTGCGGGCGGTCGAGGGATGGCTGGCCGCTCCGTTGCGGCTGCCGGTCGCCCTGCCCGCCACGCCGCCCCACCCGCCGCGCCCGCGGCCGACGCGCGAGCGTTCGGCACGCGTACCAAGACTGACACTCGCTCACACGATCATTTCTCGGGGGCCTCCGGCCGGAACCGCTGTCGCCTGAGACAGCCGGTTCCCCGAGGCCGTCCCCACTGTCCCACTGTCCCCACGAGCGCCGCGTCGTCGACGCCAGGGGCGGGAGGGCAGGGCTTTCGGGCAGGGGTCGTTCACGTCGTACGGCCCCATCCCACTTCCCTCCCGTTCCGGGACGTTTCCGCAGCGGCGCACCGCGCATCCCTGCGCGCCAGGCGCGTCGCGCCCGAGTGCGCGGTCGCGCATGCCGCCCTGCCGGGTCCCGGACAATCCGAGAAGGACATACAGGTGATCACTCCTGTCCTGACCGCCTCACGCGAAACGCGTGAGGCGGGGTACGAGGCGACGGACGAGTCCGGCGCGGCAGCGCGCGACGAGTCGGCCACCGCCTGGGCGCTGGCCGCCCGCGGCGGCGACCCTGCCGCCGTCGACCGGTTCGTACGGGCCCTGCATCCCGACGTCGTCCGCTACATCACCCACCTCTCCTCCGATCGCCAGCTCGCCGACGACCTGGCGCAGGACACGTTTCTGCGGGCGCTCGGCAGCCTGCACCGGTTCGAAGGGCGCTCGTCGGCGCGCACGTGGCTGCTGTCCATCGCGCGTCGTACGGTCGTCGACAGCTGGCGGTACGCCGCCGCGCGGCCGCGGTTGGCCGATGCGGACGACTGGACGGTACGGGCCGAGCGGGCCCAGCCGAGAGGGCTGCCCGGCTTCGAGGAAGGTGTGGCGTTGCTCGGTCTGCTGGACGCCCTGCCCTCCGAGCGCCGCCAGGCGTTCGTCCTCACCCAGTTGGCGGGACTGCCCTACGAGGAGGCCGCCGAGTTGAGCGGCTGCCCCGTCGGGACGATCCGCTCGCGGGTGGCACGGGCCCGGGTGGCCCTCGTCGAACTCCTCGCGGAGGCCGAGGAACCGCCTGCGCCGGCCGCGGCGGCGGCCTGAGGAATGGAGTGCCGGTGTCTCCATGTCCGCGGAGACACCGGCACCCCTCCCTCTCTCCAGCCGACCCTGGCTCCCGGGCTCACCGCACGCTCTCGGTCACGGTCGCCCGGACGGCGACCCTCCCGCTCTGACGGAACCACAGGCTGTACGGCAGCGTCTGGCCGGTCGTCAGCTCGGGCGGATCCAGGATCACCACTCCGAGGCCGCCCGGCGCCATGCGTACCGTGCCGCCCGCCGGGACGTCGACAGCCCATACCGGGTCCGTACGCCCCGTACGCCCTGTCCCGGTCCTGCGCACCGTACGGCGGAGTTGGCTGACGCCCAGTTCCGTCGAGTCGGCGTACAGCAGTGTGTCCTTCGACGGGCCGGCGTTGCGGACCTCGAAGTAGGCGGTGGTGGAGCCGGAGCCCGCGGGTGCCGCGATGATGCGCGCGTCGACGACCGTGATCCTGGGCGGCGCTTCGCCTGCCGCGCCGGTCGAGGTGTAGGCCACCAGCAGGGCCAGCGCACCACAGGAAGCACCCAATGGTGCCGCGACGGCCCGAAGGACGTTTCCCAAGGGCGTGTTCCGCTGCCTGCGCATCACACGCATCAGACTTCTCGGCTCCATGCGTCAGTGGTCGTGGCGCGGTCCCGTCTGGTTCCCGGCTCCTGCCGAGCCGACCGGTTCCGACCGGTTCCGGCCGGTGGCGGTGGTGGCCCGCGCCCGCGCCCGCTTCCGCAGGCGCGGCTGAACAAAACGCTGCGCGAACACGGGAACTCCGCACCACCAGCGACCGACTACTGGTTCGACAGCGCGGTTCGGCACCCGCTGACCAGCATGTGCGGTCGTCGGCGGGCCGAGGCGCGGTACTTCGGGAGAAGGTGGTTCGACACACGTGAAGCGAAGACGTCTGTTTCCTCGATCAGAGCCGAGTTCGGCGAGTCCGTCGCCCTGATGGCTGAGATTCGGCGGTTCATGGGGGAGGACTGACACGGTGAAAGCAGTTCGGCGACGGCGCCCACGAGGACCTGATCGTGGTCGCGGCCGGCGGCTCCCGGCAGCGCTCCCGACCGGGCGAACCCAGCCGCCAGGACCGGCACTTCGCCATGCGGGGCAAGGAGGTCCACCGCCACGCGGTGACGCGCATGGCCGAGTCCGCGCGCGCCACGCTGTCCCGGGCCGGCTGGAAGATCGACGACGTCGACCACTTCGTACCCCACCAGGCCAACCTACGAATCCTGCACTCGGTGGCCGACGACCTCGGTCTGCCACGGGAGCGCTGCGCGACCCATGTCGAGTCCGTCGGCAACACCGGCGCCGCGTCCATCCCGCTCGCCCTCGCCGACGCGGCCGCCGGTCAAGTGGTCCGCCCCGGCGACCGGCTGCTGCTCACGGCCTTCGGAGGCGGCCTCACCTGGGGATCCTGCCTGCTGACCTGGCCCGCGCTGCCCACGCTGGGCCACCTGTACGACCTCTGTGACCAAGGAGAACGGACGACGTCATGAGCACCACGTACGAGCAGTTGGTCGGCATTCTCGCAAGGCTGCACGACACTCCGGCGGACCGGATCCGCCCCGAGGCGACCCTCGGCGAACTGGACGTCGACTCGCTGACGACCGTCGAGATCAGCATCCGCATCGAGCGTGACCTCGGTGTGAAGGTCGGCGACGACGAACTCCAGCCCGATCTCACGCTCGGCGACATCGCCGGGCTCGTCGACGCCCGACAGACGGTCCTGTGACTCCTCCTCGACTCCCCCTCTCCTCGGAAGGCAGCACATGCAGATCGAAGAACAGCCCGGCAGCGCGATCGGCGCGACGGTCGAGGGATTCGACCATGCCACCGCCTCGGACGCCGACATCGACGCCGTCAAAAGCACTGTCTACACAAAGAAGATCGCCGTCCTGAAGGGGCAGGACCTCTCGCCCCAGGAGTTCCTCGCACTCGGCAAACGGCTGGGCCGGCCGGAGGCCTACTACGAGCCGATGTACCAGCACCCGGAGGTCGCCGAGATATTCGTCTCCTCCAACGTCCCGGAGAACGGAAAGCAGATAGGCGTCCCGAAGACCGGAAAATTCTGGCAGGCCGACTACCAGTTCATGCCGGAGCCGTTCGGCATCACCCTGATCTACCCCCAGGTTATTCCGGAGAGGAACCGCGGTACGTACTTCATCGACATGGGCCGGGCGTACAACAGACTGCCCGACGATCTCAAGAAGGAAATCGGTGGGACGTACTGCCGGCACTCCGTCCGAAAGTACTTCAAGATCCGGCCCCACGACGTCTACCGCCCCATCTCCGAGATCATCGAGGAGGTCGAGCGGAAGACACCCGCTGTCGTCCAGCCGACCACGTTCACCCACCCCATGACCGGCGAGACGGTCCTCTACATCAGCGAGGGCTTCACCGTCGGCATCGAGGACCAGGACGGCAACCCGCTCGACGAGGAGCTGCTCAAGTGGCTCTTCGACGCCACCGGTCAGCTCGACGAGTCCTTCGAGCACGACAACATCCACCTGCAGAGATTCGAGCAGGGCGACCTGCTGGTCTGGGACAACCGCAGCCTCATCCACCGCGCCCGGCACACGACCACGCCGGAGCCGACCGTCTCCTACCGCATCACCGTGCACGACGAACGCGGGCTCCACGACGGGATCACGCCGGCATGACGGACGAAGCCCTGCTGGCGCAAGTGCTGACGCCGTACAAGGACCACTGCAGGTACCTGAGTTCGGCCGTCGTGACGGAAACCGACGGACGCGCTTTCGCCCGCTGCGAGTTCGAGATCTCCGAGTCGTGCTACATCGACGACACCGGACATCTGAATTCCGTCGAGGTGAACATCTGCTACAACCAGATGATGTATTACCTCGTCGCCAAGTCCGTGAAGGAAGGACTGGGGACGGGATTCGAATCCTGGACGTTGGACGACTTCTGGAAGCACCAGCTCCCGGACATTCTCATCGCCCGCTTCTCCTCGAATTTCCGACGCCCGGTCAATCCCCGTGTGTTCTCCGGGGAGATGGAGTTCCGGTCCGTGATCCGGCGAGCCCCGGCCGGCGGGAGCCCGTTCCTGCACGCCGATACGGCCTTCCGCTACTGGGACGCCGACGCGGGCCGCTGCGACGGCGAGGCGACCCTGGCGTTCGTCAACGTCCCCTGACACGAGACGGGAGACCCACGACCATGGACCGGCTCCACCACCCGCAGCTCCAGACCCTCGTCCAGACCACGAGTCTCCACGCACAGCACCAGCCCACCACCCCCGCGGTCCTCTGCGAGGGCCGCACACTGACGTACGAGCAACTGCACCGCGAGAGCAACCGCACAGCCCACGCCCTTCAGGCCGCCGGACTCGCGCCGGGCGACCGGGTCGCGTATCTCGGCAAGGAGTCCGAGCATCTACGGCCTCACCGAGACCGGCAACACCGCGGTGTGCCTGCCCCCTGCCGCACACGTCCCCGGCGATTCCCTGATGCAGGCGGCGGGCCGCCCCTATCCGGGCGTACGCAGCAAGGTGATCGACGGTGAGGCGCGTGAACTGCCGCCGGGCGCGCTCGGGGAGGTCTGCCTGGCACAGACTGCGGTGCGCACCGAGGGCATCGCCGAGCAGTTCCGTCGGCAACCGAGGGTGCGTGCCGAGGTCGACGAGTGCTACCGGGGCCTGGCCAACGAGTTCCCCAACCAGGTCAGCGCCCCGCCTGAGAAGCCGAAGGGCGACGCACCACTGGGCGAGCACTACGCCTGGCGCGAGCAGCGCCGGCTGCCAAGTCCTCCATCCGGATCTGTGTGGAGCACACCAACGCCGAGTACAAGCAGTGGCGACCACTTCAGCGATTCACCGGCCGCCGCGAGTCCTCTACCGAGACCCACCTCGCGATCGCCGGGCTGGTCTCCGACCGCTCCGCCCGGCGGGCGACCCGGCGAAAGCCGAGCACCGAACTGGTGCCGGTCAAGCAGACTGCCTGCTGATCAACCACCAGCCGGACCGCCAGGCGAGCCGGCCTCAATATCATTTTCCCCCGAGGCCGTTACCCCAGGTCGGCGATCACTCAAGGTCATGCGCTTTCGGTGGGACCGTTGCCCGTGAGGTTTTCCGGGGGAGGTGTTCTTGTCCCCAGTACGCGAGTGCGGCGAGGGGGATGAGTGCGGCCCGGCCGTTTGTGGTGAGGGTGTAGCGGACGGTGGGCTGGTCCGGGTACTCGGTGGTGGTGATCAGGCCTGCTCCGGTGAGTTCCTGTAGGCGGTCTGCGAGGGCGTGTTCGCTGATGGCGGGCAGGGTGTGTTGCAGGTCCGGGAGTTCGGTGGCTCCTTTGGCCAGGGCGGACAGCAGCGGGCCGGTGCCTGCCGCGCCGAGGGTGGCGCAGGCGTGGGAGAGGGCGTCGATCACGGTGTGCTCGGCTGCCCGGAGCGCGTCATCCGTCATGGTGTGCACACCTTCCTTGCGGGATGCGGCTGGTCGGTGGGTGGTTCGCTTCCAGGGGTGCGCGCGGTGCGCAGGCCGGCAGGTCCCGTCGGGGCCTGGGAGGGGATGGCCTGTGCACCGCGCGCGGTCTGCGGGTGGTGTTTGTTCAGCCCATGTGGACGGCCGGGGCGCCGTCTTCCGCGTGCTGCCGTCCGGCGTTGATGGCCCAGACGGTGATGGCGAGGCCCGCGAGGAACATGGTTCCGGCGGCGACGAAGGCCATGGTGTAGCCGTGGGTCAGGGCCTCGCCGGCCTTGGCCACCAGGCCGAAGTCCTTGGCGGCGAGCCCTCGGTAGAGGGTGGTGGCCGCGTCCGGGAGCTTGTCGTCGGCGGCCGACGTGGAGATTGTCGAGAGGATGGCGAGGCCGAGGGCGCCGCCGATCTGCTGGGCGGTGTTGAGCAGGGCGGAGGCGATGCCGGTGTCGTGGTGGGCGACGCCGCTGACCGCGCCGAGGGTCATCGGTACGAAGCTCATGCCCAGGCCGAGCGCGGTGACGAACATCGCGGGCATCAGGTGTGAGGTGAACGAGGAGTCCGGTTCCAGGGTGGCGAACCAGAACATGCCGACGGCTGCGACCAGCAGTCCGGGGCCGGCGATCATGCGGGGCGCGACGTGGGTGACCAGCTTGGCGCTGATGCCCGCGGCGGCGGCCATGCCGAAGCTGAACGGAAGGTAGGCGAAGCCGGTCTTCACCGGGCTGTAGCCGAGGATGAGCTGCATGTACAGGGTCAGGAAGTAGAAGGTGGCGAACATGCCCGCGCCGATGAACAGCATCGTGGCGTAACTACCCGAGCGGTTACGGTCCTTCAGAAGGCGCAGCGGCATCATCGGGTCCGAGACGCGGGCCTGCAGCAGGAGGAAGGCGGCGAGCAGCGCGGCGGCCCCGGTGAAGGAGACCAGGGTCAGGGTGTTGGTCCAGCCGTGTTCGCCGCCGCGGGTGATGCCGTAGACCAGGGCGAGCAGTCCGCCGGTGCCGGTGATGGCGCCCGGAATGTCCAGGCGGCCGGGGTGGCGTTCCGCCTCGACGAGGGTCCTGGTGCCGGCGAGCACCACCAGGCCGATGGGGATGTTGACGAAGAACACGAAGCGCCAGTCCAGCAGGTCGGTGAGGACGCCGCCAAGGAGCAGGCCGACGGTGGCGCCGACGCCGCCCATGGCCGCGTACACCCCCATCGCGGTGTTACGCCGCTTGCCTTGCGGGAACGTCGTGGTGATCAGTGCCAAGGCGCTGGGGGCGGCGAGTGCGGCACCGACGCCCTGCAGGATTCGGGCGCCGATGAGCAGACTCTCGTTGGGGGCGAGTCCGCCCAGCAGGGAGGCCAGGGTGAACACGGTGATGCCGGCCTGGAACATGCGCCGGCGTCCGAACAGGTCACCGGCCCGTCCGCCGAGGAGCAGCAGGCCGCCGAAGGCCAGGGCGTAGGAGTTGACGATCCAGGCGAGGTTCGCGTCGGTGACGTTCAGGTCGGTCTGGATGGCGGGCAGCGCGATGTTGGTGATGGTGGCGTCCAGTACCACCATCAACTGCGCTGCGGCGATGACGAGCAGGGCCAGCCCGAGGTGCCGGCTTCGGCCTGGCTGTGCGGGGGGTGTACCGGCCGGGGCCACGGCGGCCGTGGCCGCGCTTTCGGTGGGCATGAAAAAGACTCCAGAAGAGACATGTCGGTGGAGCAGCACGGCCGGAAAACGGCCGGGGCCACACTGGAAAAGGGGACACTCGATAAGGCGGTGAACTTCGCGCTTTCGCTGCAGAAGAGGAATGGTCCCGTGCGTTCAGGCAGGGGGGCAGATGGCGCCTTTGGAACACAAAAAAACCTAGCACCGGCCGACGGCCCGGATCGGACCGTAAATAGTGTGGCAAAGGTCACCCTTGACAAGGAGGCCTTTTCTCCGGGCTCTGAATATCGTCCAGGAACCCCGAATCCGGCTGGCGGGCAACTTGACAGATAGGCCTTTTCTCTGAGCACTGATTCCTGCCCAGTAACGTCTCGGGACGGCTTTCTCTTTCTGTGCCCACACGGTCGACTTCCCTGTCAAGGGCGATGTTCCCCACACGAGGATAACGCCGGACAAGGGCCGTCACCGGTGAAGTCGCGGTGTTACCGTTGGCTTCGTGATAAATCGCATCGTCGTCAAGGGTGCCCGTCAGCACAATCTCCGTGATGTGTCCGTCGATCTGCCCAGGGATGCGCTGATCGTATTCACGGGCGTATCCGGATCCGGAAAGTCAAGTCTTGCGTTCGACACCATATTCGCCGAAGGTCAGCGGCGTTACGTCGAATCCCTCTCGGCATACGCGCGGCAGTTTCTCGGGCAGCTCGACAAGCCCGACGTCGATGCCGTCGAGGGACTGTCCCCGGCCATCGCCATCGACCAGAAGACGTCGAGCCGCAATCCGCGCTCCACGGTCGGCACCATCACCGAGGTCTACGACCACCTGCGACTGCTGTACGCCCGGATCGGTCATCCCCACTGCCCGAAGTGCGGCGAGCCGGTCAGCAGGCAGACACCGCAGCGCATCGTCGACCTGCTCCTGGACGAGGACGAGGGGACCCGCTTCCAGGTGCTGGCCCCGGTCGTCCGCGACCGCAAGGGCGAACACGCCGAGGTCTTCCGGCAGTTGTCCGCCGACGGCTTCAGCCGGGTCCGGGTGAACGGGACGGTCCTCGCGCTGGCCAAGCCGCCCGCACTCGACAAGCGCAAGCAGCACTCTATCGACGTGGTCGTGGACCGGCTGGCCGTCAAGCATGGCGTACGGCAGCGGTTGACGGAGTCCGTGGAGACCGCGCTGGGCCTCGGCGGCGGTGCCCTGCGGATCGAGTTCGTGGATCGCGAACCCGGGTCCACGGGCCACGAAATGGTCTTCTCCGAGGCGATGGCCTGCCCGCGCGCCCACGAGCTCGGCCTGGAGTCACTGGAGCCCCGCCTGTTCTCCTTCAATGCGCCCTGGGGTGCCTGCCCTGCCTGCACCGGCCTCGGCTCACGTATGGAGGTGGACCCCTCTCTCGTCGTACCGGACGACTCCAAGTCCCTGGCCGAGGGCGCCATCGCCCCTTGGACCAACACCAGCGGCGCCGACTACTTCACCCGCCTGCTCGAAGCCCTGGCCGCCGACGCCGACTTCAGCACGGCCACGCCCTGGCGCGAACTCCGCGCCGACGTGCGGGAGATGGTGCTGCACGGGGCGGACCGCCAGTTGCACCTCGCATACCGGAACCGGTTCGGCCGCGAGCGCTCGCACCTGTCCCGCTACGAAGGCGTGATCCCGCACATCGAGCGCCGCCACGCCGAGGGCGCCGAGGGTGCCGAGTCCGGGGGCGGGTCCGGGGCCGCGCAGAACCGGTTCGCCGGGTACATGCGCGAGGTGCCGTGCGCGGCCTGCGGGGGCGCCCGCCTCGCCCCGGGCGTCCTGGCGGTCACGGTCGGCGGGCGCAGCATCGCGCAGACGGCCGCGCTGCCGCTCGGTGAACTCGCCGGGTTCGTCCGTGCGTTGGAGCTGACGGACAGCGAGCGGCGGATCGCCGAGGCGGTGCTCGCGGAGATCGGCGAGCGGCTGCGGTTCCTGCTCGACGTGGGCCTCGACTACCTCTCGCTCGACCGGCCCGCCGCCTCCCTCTCCGGCGGGGAGGCGCAGCGGATCCGGCTGGCGACCCAGATCGGAACCGGCCTGACCGGCGTGCTGTACGTCCTTGACGAGCCGTCCATCGGACTGCACCAGCGCGACAACCAGCGGCTCATCGAGACTCTGAAGCGGCTGCGCGACCGCGGCAACACGGTGATCGTGGTCGAGCACGACGAGGAGACGGTGCGCGTCGCCGACTGGGTGGTGGACATCGGCCCCGGCGCCGGCACCCACGGCGGCCGGATCGTCTGCTCGGGCACCGTGCGGGAGCTGGCCGAGCACCCGGAATCCCTCACCGGCGCCTACCTCTCCGGACGCCGCAGGATCGCGCTGCCCGCCCAGCGGCGACAGCCGACACAGGAGCGTGCCCTCACCGTGCACGCGGCGTCCGAGCACAACCTGCGCGACGTGACGGTGTCCTTCCCGCTCGGGGTGTTCACCGCCGTCACCGGCGTATCAGGATCCGGCAAGTCGACCCTGGTCAACGACATCCTGCACACCGCGCTCGCCCAGCGGATCCACCGCGCGCACAAGGTGCCGGGCCGGCACCGCGCCATCACCGGCATCGAGCACGTAGACAAGGTGGTCCAGGTCGACCAGTCGCCGATCGGCCGCAGCCCCCGCTCCAACCCGGCGACGTACACGGGCGTCTTCGACCACCTGCGCAAGCTGTTCGCCCAGACCCCGGAGGCGAAGGTGCGCGGCTACCAGCCCGGCCGGTTCTCCTTCAACGTCAAGGGCGGACGCTGCGAACACTGCTACGGCGACGGCACCATCAAGGTCGAGATGAACTTCCTCCCGGACGTGTACGTCCCGTGCGAGGTGTGCAAGGGCGCCCAGTACAACCGGGAAACCCTCGACGTGCACTACAAGGGCCGGTCCATCGCGGACATCCTGGCCATGACCGTGGCGCAGAGCGTGGACTTCTTCGACGGCCACCAGATCATCTCCCGGCATCTGCGGACCCTGGACGACGTCGGGCTCGGCTATGTGAAGCTCGGCCAGGCGGCCACCACCCTGTCCGGCGGTGAGGCACAGCGCGTCAAGCTCGCCGCCGAACTCCAGCGCCGTACCCGCGGACGCACCCTCTACGTACTCGACGAACCCACCACCGGCCTCCATGCCGCCGACGTCGACCGGCTGCTGACGGCGCTGCAACGACTGGTCGACGGCGGCAACACGGTCGTCGTCATCGAGCACAACCTCGACGTGATCAAGTCGGCCGACTGGCTCATCGACATGGGACCGGAGGGCGGCCTGCGGGGCGGCGAGGTCATCGCCGAAGGCACCCCCGAACAGGTCGCGGCCGACGTCCGGTCGCACACCGGACGATTCCTCAACTCCCTGCTGGAGCTGGAACTGGAGCGGACATGAGCGTCACCGAGGCGGCGACCCGGGTGGCGGACCCGGAGGAACTCCGGCTCGCGGAGGCCGAGGAGACCGACGAGACCGACGCGCCCCGTGCGCGGCTCTCCTCCGACACCGGCACGGTCGACCAGGTGAAGGACTACCTGCGGCTCATCACCAAGGTCCGGCTGCTGACCGCCGAACAGGAGGTGGACCTGGGCAAGCGCATCGAGGCCGGCCTGTATGCCGAGCACCTCCTCGCCGAAGAACCCGGCCCGGACCCGCACTTCCGCCGGGAACTGTCCCTCCTCGCCGAGGACGGCCACCGCGCGAAGAACCACCTCACCGAGGCCAACCTCCGCCTGGTGGTCTCCGTCGCCAAGCGCTTCACCGGACGCGGACTGCAGTTCCTGGACCTGATCCAGGAGGGCAACACCGGGCTGATCAGGGCCGTGGAGAAGTTCGACTACACCAAGGGCTTCAAGTTCTCCACGTACGCGACCTGGTGGATCAAACAGGCGGTCACCCGGGCCCTGGCCGACCAGGGCCGCACCATCCGCATCCCGATCCACACCGTGGAGGTCATCAACCGCGTGGCGCGGGTCAGGCGCGAACTGCACCCGGCAACTGGAGTACTTCCTCGCCATCGTCGAGCACGGAGGTTTCAGCAAGGCCGCCGCCGCCCTCCATGTGGCCCAGCCGTCGCTGTCCCAGGCGATGGCGAACCTGGAGGCCGATCTCGGAGTGGCCCTCTTCCACCGGGTGGGTCGGGGCGTCGTACTGAGCGAAGCCGGTGCGGAACTGCTGGAGCCGAGCCGGCGCGTGCTGCGGGACCTGGCCGCCGTACGGGACACCGCGGCCGCGCTCGCCGGGCTGCACGGCGGCACCGTCGAGGTCGCCACGATGCCCTCGCCCGGCATCGAACCGCTCACCACCCTCATCCACCGCTTCGCCGAACTGCATCCGTCGGTGACGGTGAGCACCCAGGCCGCCTTCACCCCGGACGAGGTCGTCTCCCTGGTCCGCAACGGCGCCTGCGAACTGGGCCTGCTGGGCAGCGCCGCCCCCGTGCACCCCTCCGGCCTTGACGTCCTGCACGTCGAGGACCAGCCGTTCGTGGTCGTCGCCGCGCCCGGCGGGGCGGTCGAGGACGACGTCACGATCCGGCCCGAGGACCTGGCCGGCCGACAGCTCATCGCGTCCCGCACCGGCAGCCTGATGCGCAGCATCGTGGACGACATCACCGCGGGCGGCACCGGAACGGAGATCGTGACGGTCGTCGACCACCGCACGTCGATCCTGCCGCTGGTCCTCACCGGCGTCGGCGTCGCCGTCCTGCCCTCCTCCTGGACCCGGCTGGCCCGCCGCTGCGGCGCGGTGGTCGCCCCCATCGAGCCGACCGCCCAACTCCACGTGGCGATGGTCAGCCTGCCCGCCCACCTCACGCCGGCGGCGCGGGCGTTCCTCGCTCTCACCGGGTCGCTGGCACAGCGGCGGGCACCCGCCGTTTGACGCGGGACCGATCGGCCACGCCTATACGTCGTATCGAAAGCAGGTCTTGGACGCGCCGTGACGTCGGTGTGTTGACTCGAATCCGACCGCACGACAGCGAGCCGGAGGCACCCATGACAGCCGCACCCCGCACGTTCCGCATCGCCGCCATCCCCGCCGACGGGGTCGGCAAGGAGGTCGTCGCCGCCGGGCGAGCCGTCCTGGACGCCCTGGCCGAGACCTCCAACGGGTCCGCTGCCCCCTTCGCCTTCGCCTGGCAGGAGTTCCCCTGGGGCTGCGAGTTCTACGAGCGCACCGGCAGGATGATCGACGACGACGGCCTGGAGCGGCTCAAGGACTTCGACGCGATCTACTTCGGTGCGGTCGGCTGGCCGACCGTCCCCGACCACATCAGCCTGTGGGGCCTGCGCCTGAAGATCTGCCAGAACTTCGACCAGTGGGCCAACATCCGCCCCGTCACCTTCCTTCCCGGCATCACCAGCCCCCTGCGCAAGGCCGATGACACCGAGCTGGACTGGGTCGTCGTCCGCGAGAACAGCGAGGGGGAGTACGCGGGACTCGGCGGCCGCAACTTCTCCGGCCGCGGCCCCGGCGGTGAAGTCGCCGTCCAGTCGGCCCTGTTCACCGAGGTGGGCTGCGAGCGGATCATGCGGTTCGCCTTCGACCTGGCCCGCACCCGGGCACACAAGAAGGTCTCCTCCGTCACCAAGAGCAATGCCCAGCAGTACGGCATGGTCCTGTGGGACGACGTCTTCAAGCGGGTCGCCGCCGACTACCCGGACGTCGAGACCGAGAGCGTGCTCGTGGACGCGATGTCCGCCAAGTTCGTGCTGCACCCCGAGGATCTGTCGGTCGTCGTCGCCTCCAACCTCAACGCCGACATCCTCTCCGACCTCGGCAGCGCCCTGGCCGGCAGCCTGGGCCTGGCGGCCAGCGCCAACCTCAACCCCGAGCGCCGCTTCCCCAGCATGTTCGAGCCGGTCCACGGCTCCGCGCCGGACATCGCGGGTCGGGGATTGGCCAACCCGATCGGTGCGGTCGGCAGCGCGGCGCTGATGCTGGAGCACTTCGGCCTGCCCGGCCAGGCTGCACAAGGCGATCGAGGCCACGACCGCGGCGGGCATCCTCACCCGCGACGTGGGCGGTACGGCCACGACGGAGGACGTGATCAAGGCCCTGATCGGCGCGCTCAACGCCTGACGGTCCGCCGATGCGGCGTCACCCCTTGAAGATCCGCTCGGCCTGATAGCGGTGGGTGGTGTGCAACTCCCAGTAGACGGGGGAGATCTGATCGGCCGTGGCCCGAGGCTGTCCGTAGAAGGTTGAGGTGCCGATCGTGGCGTCGATGCCGATGTGGGCGGCTTGGATGCCGGTACCGGCCAGTTCCTTGTGCAGGTTGACGGCCCAGTTGCGCAGTGCAGCGGCGGCGGCGTTGATGTCGGCGGTCGGCGGCCGCGGGTTGATGGAGCGGGCGCCGGTGGTGAACAGCAGGGTGCCGGCGCCTACTTCACGCATGGCGGGCAGCACGGCGTGGGTGGCGGTGATGGCCCCGTAGAGCTGGAACTCGATCTCGTGCTGTATGTGAGCCGGTTCGGTGTCGGCCGGGGTGGTGGGCGCGGTGGAGTCGAGGCCGGCGGCCGGGGAGTACTCCAGGACGTCGATGCGGCCGAACCGGGTGACGGCGTGTTTGAGTGCCTGGCCGAGTGCGTCGCGGTCGAGGACGTCCGCGGGGAACGCGGCGGCGGTGATGCCCTCGGCGGTGAGCGTGTCGACGAGACCGTCGAGCTTGTCGCGGTTGCGGGAGATCAGGGCGACGTCGAAGCCCCGGGTGCCGAAGGTGCGGGCGATGGCCAGGCCCAGCCGGGGGCCGGCTCCGATGATGGCGATGCTGGTCACAGCGGTCCTTCCGTAGGGGGTGTG
Organism: Streptomyces sp. NPDC050704; assembly: GCF_040654355.1. Classification (NCBI taxonomy): domain Bacteria; kingdom Bacillati; phylum Actinomycetota; class Actinomycetes; order Kitasatosporales; family Streptomycetaceae; genus Streptomyces; species Streptomyces sp. NPDC050704. Next base: position 25,586 of record NZ_JBFAHW010000040.1, read on the forward strand.
GCGAGAGGTAGACGTCTCGGCGGGTGGGGTCCAGGCGGCGACCCCTAATCGGACAGGCCTATCCGATTGATGATTCGGATAGGCCTGTCCGATTCAATGGAATCACTGTAGCAGGGAAAGTGGATAGGTCAATCCGATTGCTGGGCTGATCGGCATGACCCCCTGGCACGGTTTCGTCGGCTACATCGAGACCGCCTGTGCGAGGACTTCGACCCCTCGGACCTGCAGCAGTCTTCGGAAGACCTGGTGGAATCCTGTCAGGAGTCAGGCCTTCTTTCCGAAGACGAGTACCTCGGTGGAGGCGATGCCCATGGGGGCCAGGAAGCTGGTCTCCAGGACGCAGTCGAGGGTCGCGAAGAGGTCCACGCATGTCTGGCGAGGCATGGCGGCCGGGTAGGAGCCGTGCCCGGCGCCGCCCTGGGTCGCCCAGGCGTGCACCGTGGCCGGGTCCAGGCAGGTCTCTGTCATCACGTCGAAGACGATCCGGCCACCCGGTCGCGTGACGCGTGCCATCTCGAAGAAGTAGCGGGAGGCACAGAGGAAGGTCACGGTGTTGAAGACCTTGTGGGCCTGAACGAGGTCGACACTGCCGTCGGGTGTCGAGGCGAGACTGGATCCTGCGGTCGGTTGGGCGACCACGCTGAACGTGTCCACCAGGTAGTCGGACCAGGGCGCCGCCGTCTCGTAGATCTCGTAGCGGCCCGGTGAACACTCCTTCAGCGTCTTCTCCAGGTACCGTCCGGACCCGGGGCCGATCTCCAGCACCGTGTCCGGTTCGGCGGTGAAGACGCCGAGTGTGCGTAGCTCGTCGATGGTGAACTGGGTGGCGCCAGGCGTCCCGTTCATGACCTCGTCGATGTAGTCACCGACCGACAGGCCGGCCGCCCGTGCGGCTCGCACCGTTGCCTCGAAGGGGATGAAGTCGTCCACTCCACCCCGGTTGTTGTTGGCGCGCACGATGTCGAATCCCGCACGGCCCAAGAGCCGCTTGACCCCCGACTTCCATACTGACGTTCCTCGTCCTGCTGGGCTCATCAGACATGCCCCCCCGGCTAGTCTCCACCCTAAGTACCCAAAAGCATATGAAGCATATGACAGCGGACGCGGACACGCAGCGAGACGGCGAACTTGGCTACGCGGGGTGCGGTTTGCCGCGACGGCATGGTTGGTTAGGGTGACAAAGTCAGACACAACGGGGGCTCGATGGTGGGGAGTTGGGCCGGAGCGGGCCTGGAAGTCGGCCCAGCGCGGCCATGTCGGCGGGCTGCGGCGGACAGTCTTCAAGAGGGCCTGGAGCAGGGGAAACAGGAGGCCACTGATTCATGGCTGCCCACCGGTCGGATGACTGGCCGAGCTCTCACCCCGTCTCAAGAGGTCAAGATCCGGAACACCGGCTGCCGATCACGGCGAGCCGGCGCGGGTCGACCGGGCGCGGTGGGGGTGTGACCGACCGGTCGGCGCCTGCGGTGCTGCCCCCGTCGCTGCGCGGGTGGCTCGGGCTGATCGCGGCCCTCGCCGCGCTGGTGGTCGTCGTGCTCGGGGTCCTGTACGCCGGTCACGGCGAGTCCGGCAGGGTGGACAGGTGGTTCATCCAGCCGACGGCGGACAGTGTGCGGCCGCCGTGGCGGAACGTCGCGCTGGCCACGGACTTCCTGGCGGAGCCCGCCGGAGCGGTGATGCTGGTCGTGGCCACCGTGACGGGCTGCCTGCTGCTTCGGCGGCCTCGCGCGGCGGTGTTCATCGTTGCCGGTGCCGGCCTGACCGTGGCGGCGACGATGCTGCTCAAACCCCTGGTGGGGCGCACCATCCACGGCGACGGCAACCTGTCCTACCCCAGCGGGCACACCGCGTTCGTCACCGCCCTCGCCCTCATGGTGGCGCTGGTCGCGACCGGCCGGCTCGGCCTCGGCAGGACGGCCGGCACGTTACTCGTGCTCGCCGCGGCGCTGGTCGCCGGCGCCGCGATGGGCTGGGCGCAGGTCGCCCTGGGCGCGCACTACCCGACCGACGTCCTCGGCGGCTGGTGCACCGCGCTGGCGGTGACACCGGCGACCGCGTGGCTGGTCGACCGGCTGGCCGATCGGGCGGCCGACACCGGTCGCCGGGAGCGCCGCTGACGTCACGTCAGGTCCCGTCACGCCAAGCGGCGGAATACGGGCTTCACCGGTCGCCCGGCCAGCCAGGGGGTGGGGTCGGCGGCGTCCAGTGCCTTCCGGTACACCGCACATGCCTGGGCCACCACGTCGACGGTGTGCTCGATGTCGGCGTCGCTGAGCGCGCTGCTCACCACGAACGACGGGGCAAGCACCCCGCCCGCGAGGAGCCGGCGCAGGAACAGGGTGCGGTACTCCTGCGACGGCTGCCGGTTCTCGTCGAGGGTGGCGAAGACCAGGTTGCTGGCCCGGCCCCGGACGACGACGTGGTCGCCGACGCCCATGGTGGCCGCGGCGTCGCGGACACCGGCGGCCAACCGCTCGCCGAGGGCGTGCAGTTGTGCGGTGACGCCCTCCTCGGCGTAGGTGGTCTGCACGGCCATCGCGGCCGCCAGGGAGTGCGTTTCCGCGCCGTGCGTGGTGGACAGCAGGAACACCCGGTCGTCGGAGTGGCGCAGCCCGCCCCGCTCCATCAGCTCGCGGCGCCCGGCCAGTGCGGAGACGGCGAACCCGTTGCCCAGCGCCTTGCCGAACGTGGAGAGGTCGGGGACGACGCCGTACAGGCCCTGGACGCCCGCCTCGGACCAGCGGAAGCCGGTGATCATCTCGTCGAAGACCAGTACGCAGCCGTGCCGGTCGGCCAGCTCGCGCAGGCCGGCGAGGTACCCGGGCGGCGGCTCGGTGTGGGTGGCGGGTTCGAGGATCAGGCAGGCGACCTCGTCCTGGTACCGGGTCAGCAGCTCCTCCGTGGCGGCCAGGTCCCCGTAAGGGAACGCCACGGTGAGCTCGTTGGTCGCCGTCGGGATGCCCGCGGACATCGGCGTCGTACCGATGAACCAGTCGTCGGTGGAGAAGAACGGATGGTCGCCGCAGATGGCCACCCGCGGGCGCCCGGTGGCGGCGCGGGCGAGGCGCACCGCGGCGGTGGTGGCGTCGGAACCGTTCTTCGCGAACTTCACCATCTCGGCGGTCGGCACCGTGGCCAGGAAGCGTTCTGCGGCGTCCAGTTCCACGATGGACGGCCGGACGAAGTTGCTGCCGCGGTCGAGTTCCCGCCGTACCGCCTCGGTCACGCGTGGGTGGGCGTGGCCGAGGCTGACCGACCGCAGCCCTGAGCCGTACTCGATGTAGCGGTTGCCGTCGATGTCCCACACGTGGGCGCCGCGGCCGTGGCTGATGACCGGGGCCAGGTGCTCGGGGTACTGGTCGTCGCCCTTGGCGTAGGTGTGCGCGCCTCCGGGGATCATGGCGTGCAGCCGCTCGTTCGCCGTCCGCGACCGGGGCAGGACGAACTCCTCGGTCTCTTCGGTGTGTTCGGTCTGTTCGGTGGTCACGCCGACCTCAACTCTCCTTCTGCTTCAGGACCTCGGCGAGGCTCGGCGCCTCCCGGTCCCGCTGGGACATCGATGCGACCGGCAGCGGCCAGGGAATGCCGAGCTCCGGGTCGTCGAAGGCGATCGTCACGTCCTCGGCCGGATCGTGCGGGCGGTCGATCCGGTACGAGGTGTCGGTGGTCTCGGTCAGCGCCTGGAAGCCGTGCGCGCACCCCGCCGGGATGTAGAGGGTCGCCTGCGTCTCACCGGACAGCTCGAAGAAGGCCCGGTTGAGGTAGGTCGGCGAGTCAGGACGCAGGTCCACGACGACGTCGAAGATCCTCCCGTACGAGCACCGCACCAGCTTGGCCTCGCCGGCGCCGGAGCGCAGGTGCAGGCCGCGCAGCACGCCCCGGACCGAGCGGGACAGGCTGTCCTGGATGAAGGCGTTCGGGTCGAGGCCCACCGAGCGGACCACGTCGGCGTCGAAGGTGCGGCAGAAGAAGCCGCGTTCGTCGACGTACGGCGTGGGCTCGAAGAGGTACGCGCCGGTGATCTCCGGGACTTCGGTCGCTTTCATGGAGCCTTCCGCATGGTGTGGGCGTGGGTGTGGTCGGTCGCCGGGAACAGGGCCGCCGTCAAGGCGCTGAACTGGTCCTCGAGTTGCCGGGCGGCCACCAGGTTCCGCTCGGCCAGGGTCCGCCGCAGCTCCGCCGATCGCTGCTCCAGCACCCGGAACTGTTCGAGCAGCCGGTCGGCGTCGACCTCGCGGGCCGGGTGGCGGTACGCGGCAAGGCCCATCCGAGCCATGAGCGCGTCGCTCTTCGCCGCATAGCTGAGGGCGAGTGTCGGTGTACCGGCCTTCAGCGCGCAGATCAGGTTGTGATAGCGGGTCGCCACCACGGTGTCGGCGGCCGCCGTCTCCTTCATCAGGTCGGCGAGCGAGGCCGCCTCGGCGGCGGTGACCAGCGGCGAGTCCACCGCGTCGAGGATCGCGGCGACCACCGGTGTGTCGCACTCGTCGCCGGTGAGCAGCCGGACCGGCCTGCCGTCCTCAACCAGGGCGCGGACGAAGCGAGTTGTTCCGTCGAGGTAGCGCCGGTGGATCTCCTCGGCACGGGCGCGGTCGTCGTTGCCGCCGTGGAAGTCCATGACGCCGACGCAGACCGGGCCCGGCGGGTCCGAGGGCGCGCTCGCCGGCGGCGTCGGCAGGGCGAACGCGAGGTCCGGGTAGACCTCGTCGCGCGCGGTGTCCACGCCCATCGCCCGCATCGCGTCGCGGGACAGGGCGTCCCGGTAGGAGCGGTACGTGGCCAGCCGCGCCGACCAGCGCACCAGGGCCCGGGTGGGCCGGTCGCTGATCGTGTCCGCGCCGACGCCGACCAGCGCGACCCGGGTGCCGAACAGCCGGCCGCTCGCGCAGAGCAGGAACAGCGAGTAAGGGAAGCCCCAGGGCCGCAGCGGCAGCGTGGCCTCCAGGACACCCATGCCCGGCACGATCACCACGTCGTGCCGGCGCACCCAGGCAGCGGTGCGGACGGCGTCGACGAGTTTGCCAAGCCCCTTCGCCGCGATCGCGCCCGCGCGCGACGCGGTCCGGTACTCCCCGCGGTACCAGTGCAGCCGCGTCGCGGGTATCCCGTACCGGGCCGCGACGACCTCGGGGCCGCCGCACAGCGCGTCCACGGCCGCGTCCGGGTGCTCGGCGCGGAGGTACCCGAGCACGGCCTCCAGCGACCCGTCGTTGCCGAGGTTGCCGGAGCCGAGCAGGCCGAACACCCCGACGCGCACCGGAGTTTCGTCCGCGGACGTCATGCCTGCCCCCCTTCACGACCTTCACGGCCGGCGACGAGGGCGTCGACGGAGACGGTGAGCCCGCCCGGGTCCACCGGGGCACGGTCCTCGACCCGCTCGCCGGCGCCGGGCCGGACCCGGCTGGTCATCCACGCGGCCAGGTGGCCGTAACACGCCCGCCGGTCGGCCGCGGACAACGGCGCCCGCCGGATCGCCGAGGCGAAGCCCCAGACGTACTCGGCGAGCAGCCGGGGCGTGGGGTGCAGCGGGCCCGCCCGGCGCGGGTCCAGGTTGACGCACCGGGAGCGCTTGGAAGGGTTCGCCCGCTCGGCGCGGGTGGGGTGGTCGCGGCGGAAGTACAGCAGCTCCGGCACCTGGTGGAAGGGCCCGTGCAGGGTGATCTCGGCGACGAACGTGCGGTCCGCGTGGTGGTAGCTGTCGTGCGGCTTCACCCGGCGCAGCACGTCGGCCCGCATCACCCCGTAGAAGTCGTCTCCACCGGGCTCGAACAGCAGACTGCGGAAGCGCTCCGGCGCGTGCGGCGAGTCGGTGGTCAGCCGGTACTCGTACGGGACCTTCACCTTGCCGTCGCCGTCGATGACCGCCTGGCCGCTGTGCGCGAGGATCATCTCCGGCCGCTCGTCCAGCGCCTCCACACAGCGCCGCAGCAGGTCCCGGGCGTACAGGTCGTCGTGCGAGGCCCACTTGAACAACTCGCCGCGGCACTCGGTGAACACGTGGTTGTGGTTCGGTGCGGCGCCGATGTTCCGGGGCAGCCGCAGGTACCGGATGCGCGAGTCCTGCTCGGCGTACTTGTGGCAGATGTCCTGGGTCCCGTCGGTCGAGGCGTTGTCGGAGATGACCAGCTCGAAGTCCTCGTAGGTCTGGCCGAGCAGGGCGTCGAGCGCCTCGGCGAGGTACTCCTCGCCGTTGTACACGGGCAGGCCGATGCTCAACCTGGGATGGGCGGTCATGGTGTCCTCACTTGGGGGAGTGGGTTCTGTCGGTTCTCGCGCAGGGCGGAGCGCAGCTGCAGCCACCACACGGCCGAGCTGCTGACGGTTGCGGCGGCGACGCCCCAGGCCGAGCCGGCCGTGCCGGCCATGGCAGCGCCGCCGAGCCCACCGCCGACATAGCAGACTGAGGCGAACAGTTGGCAGCGCAGGCTGCGCCGGGCCGCGGCGAGGGCGCGCAGCCCGGCCGCCGCGCCGGTGCCGAGGCCGGCGCCCGCGACGCCGAGGGTGACCGGCACGATGAGCTGTGCGGCGGAGTGCCAGACGTCGCCGAGCACGAACTCGCCGAGCCGGTCCGGCATCAGCAGCAGTGCCCCGCCCCAGAGCAGCGCGGCGGCGGCCTGCCCGCCGCCGAGGACGAGGCAGAACCCGCCGAGCCGATGCGGGGCCCGCCGCAGCACCCGTGCCGCCTCCGGGACGGTGACCAGCGAGAGGCCCATCAGCACGGCGAGGAACGGGCCGAGCAGGAGCTCGGCGCCCCGCACCGCGCCCACCGCGCCGACCCCGACGATCGCGCCGAGCCCGTACGCGCGCAGCTGGGCCGCGCCGCTGAGGCTGACGTTCTCGGCCAGGTACCGGTAGCCGAGATCGCGCTGCTCGCGAAGCCACCCGCGTGCCTCGGTCACCCGGGGCCGGATGCCGGACTGGATGTAGCCGTATCCCGCGGCCACCGTGGCGGACGCGCCCCAGGCGAGCACGAACGCGGCCACGCTGCCCACGCGGGCTGCCACGACCAGGGCGGGGATGAGCGCGATGCCCCACACGAGGTCGTTGACGAACGCCTTCCGCCCGGCGCCGGCGGCGAAGAACGAGAACCGCCAGGCGTCCTGCAGCAGCAGCCCAGGCAGCATGACGCCGAGGCAGGCGAACGCGAGCCCCAAGCGGCCGCCGAGAGCGAGCCCGACCACCAGACACACCGCGCCGATGGCTGCGCCCACGCCGAGTGCGGTACCCGACGACCGGGCCACCGCACCGCGCCAGGACGTGTCCGACACACCGCTGAAGCGCACCACGAGCGGATCGGTGGCAAGGCCGCGGGAGACGTTGAGCACCACTCCGTAGGTCACCCAGGCGAGGCTGAACACGCCGAACGCGGTCACCCCGAGCGAGCGGGCCACGTAGATGCCCACCACGAAGTTGCTCATGCTGGAGGCCGCCTGGTCGGCCAGCCCCCAGGACAGCCGGCCGACGAGGGCCCGCCGGGCGGATCCGGCCGGTCGCCCCGTTGCCCCCTGCTTCTCCCCCTCGGTGGCCATCGGCGTCATGCCTTGATCAGCCCGGCGCCCCGCAGGGCGCCGGCCGCCGCGGCGACGCTGTCGAACGGCAGCCCGGACCGCTCGGCGACGTCCAGCAGACTGTGCTCGCCGTCGGAGAGACTGAGCACCCAGAGCATGGCCATCTGGGCCTGCTTGGTGTCGCTGCGGCCGCCGAGCGCGTCGTACAGCCCGCGCCGGCCCAGCTGTGGTTCGCCGTAGGGACTGAGGTTGAGATACCGCCGGTTGCGGTCGAGGACGGCGAACGCCTCGCGGCAGACGGCGAGCGTGTCCGCCATCGCCTCCGGGGAGACGAAGTCCGGGTTGTCCGCCGAGGTGTGGTACTCGGGGTAGCCGGCGTACGGGGTCCGGCTGAGCGAGCCCACGCCGAGATTGAACCCGGGTGAGCAGTACTGCCGCTCGTCGTAGCCGTACGGAGTGAACTCGGTGACGTGGTGCGGGCGTTCGGAGGCGGCAAGGACGTGCCGCAGCACCTGGTCGATCTCCGCGTCGCCGCGCCTGCTCTGTTTGTACGTCAGGTTGCCCGAGTCGCCCGCACAGGCCAGCACAAGCCCGTGCTTGACCCGGTCCACCCGCTCCGCGTTGCGGGCCAGCCAGGTGATCGCCCCGATGGTGCCGGGCGCGAAGATGAACCGGTAGGTGTAGTACGGCGTCTGCTCCGCCAGCGCCCGGGCCAGGTACGTCGCCACCGCGATGCCGGCCAGGTTGTCGTTGGCCAGCGACGGGTGGCAGACGTGGCAGGAGACGATCACCTCGTCGGGGACCTGCCCGGGGACCACGTGCTCGGCGTAGGTGAGGTGGCCGTCCGCGAGTGTGGAGTCGATGCGCACCTCGTACTCGCCGTCCGGCAGCGCGTCCAAGGTCTCCTGGGCCAGGCAGAAGCCCCATTCCGGTTTGTAGTAGCTGGTGCGGTACGGCACCCAGCTCGGGTGGTCCGGCAGGGTGTGCAGGTGTTCGCGCAGCTCGGCCAGCGGCATGGTCGCCGACACCGGCACGCTGTAGCCGAGCACGTGCAGGCTGGACGCGGCGAAGTCGACGACCCGGTTGCCGGCGGTGTCGGCGATGTACGCGTCCCGGATGTTCCACTCCTGCGGCACCGTCCAGTCGAGCACCTGGGTCCCGGTCGGCACCTCGTGCACCTGGAGCGGGATGTACTCGCCGACGATGTCCAGGGTGGCGCGCACCCCGTCGCCCGTGATGCTCCGGCACAGCGGGTACAGCCGCTCCACCAGCGCGTGCATCTCTTCGCCGGGCGTGGTCGTCGGCTGTTCGCCGGCCGCTCTCATCGGCGCCGCCGCAGGGTGTCGTCGACGGTGCCGGCGTTGGACGCCGCGCGCAGCACGGCGAGGCGGGTGAAGCGTCGCTCGAAGTCCTCCCGCGTCAGCCCGTGTTTCCGGTAGGCGTCGGCGAGTTCGAGCGCACCCTGCTTCACCGTCCACTCGCAGTCGAAGCCGGGTATCGCGGCCCGGAACCGGGAGAAGTCCACCCGGTACGACCGTGGATCGGCCCCGTTCTCCCCGGTGATCACCACCTTCGCGCCGGCCACCGCCTCGGCGACCTGCTCGGCGATCTCGGCGACCGTGACGTTGTTGGTCTCGCTGCCGATGTTGAACGCCTGGTCGTGCACCGCTTCGCGCGGCGCGGTCAGCGCGGCCGCGAAGGCGCGTGCGATGTCGGCGGCGTGTACCAGCGGGCGCCAGGGGGTGCCGTCGGAGAGCACCAGGACCTCGCCGGACAGCAGCGCGTGGCCCACCAGGTTGTTCAGCACGATGTCGGCGCGCAGCCGGGGCGAGTAGCCGAAGGCGGTGGCGTTGCGCATGAACACGGGGCTGAAGTCGCCGTCGGCCAGCGCGTGCAGGTCGTCCTCCACCCGCACCTTGGACTCCGCGTACGGCGTCACCGGGCGCAGCGGGGCGTCCTCGCCCACCAGGTCGTCACCGCCGGCGGCGCCGTACACCGAGCAGGTCGACGCGTAGAGGAAGCGCCGCACTCCGGCTTCGCGGGCCAGCCGGGCAAGGCGTACGGAGGCGTGGTGGTTGATGTCGTAGGTGAGCTCCGGTGCCAGTGATCCCAGCGGGTCGTTGGAGAGCGCGGCCAGGTGGATCACGGCGTCGACCCCGGCCACGTGTTCGGCCGTGACATCGCGCAGGTCGACCCGCCGGCCCGGCGGGTCCTCCGGCGGCGGGCCGAGGACGCAGTCGGCGAACAGGCCGGCGTCGAGGCCGACGACCTCGTGCCCGGCGGCCGTGAGGATCGGGGCCATCACGGTGCCCAGGTAGCCCTGATGTCCGGTCAGCAGTACGCGCAAGGTTCATTCCCCCAGATCGGAAGTGCCGAGATTGAGCGTGAGTTTGGTGGCGGCGAACGCCTCGGCGTAGCGCGCGTGGCATTCGATGCCGCGGATCCGGGCCAGGCCGAGAAAGGCCTCCCGGTCGTACCAGGGCCGGTGCCGTTGCGAGGGGTAGTGCTCCTGCAGCAGCCGCACCTTCTGTTCGGCGATCTCCGGCGACAGCGGCTGGTACGCCGCCATACGGCCGAGATCGCCGTCCCACTTGACGATCTCGTAGCCGAGCACGAGGTGGTCGCGGAACGCGGTGGTGACCAGCTTCGCCAGGCCGCGGTGGTCCTGGTGCGCGTCCTCGGTGCGCGGGGCCAGCACGAGATCCGGTTCGGCCCGCTCGCGCAGTTCCTCGACCGCGGCCTTGGCCTCCTCCCAGTGCGCGGGCAGTCGGCCGTCCGGCAGCTTGTGCACGGTCAGCCGCAGGTCGGCGCCCGGGCAGAAGGCGGCGAGCGCGGCCTGCTCCTCCTGCTCCCGCTCGCTGCCGCCGCCGGTGAGCACCAGGGCATCGACGCGGATACCGGGCCGGGCGAGGCACAGCGTCAGCAGCGTGCCGCCGGCGCCGATGGCGATGTCGTCGCAGTGCGCGCCCACCGCGACGATCCGGTCCAGGCGCCCGGCCCCGAGCCGGATCACGCTCTCACTCCGGAGCCGTTGCCCCTGCCGGTCGCACCCTGGACACCCTGGAGACCGGCCCGCACGCCGTCCCGTTCCCACACGGCCCACGGGCGGTCACCCCGGGTGTAGGCGGCGTCGAGCGCGGCCCGCTCCTTCACGGTGTCGGTCGGCTTCCAGAAGCCGCGGTGCTGGTGCGCCACCAACCGGCCGCGCTTGGCGAGTTGGGCGCATCCGTCGGCGACCAGGTCCCCGTTCTCCGGTATGTGGTCGAAGACCTCCTGGCGGAGAACGAAGTAGCCGCCGTTCTCCCACAGCGGCATATCGCTCACCGCGGTGATGCCCCCCACCAGGCCGTCCTCGCCCAGGTCCACGCAGTGGAACGACGATTGCGGCGGCACCACCATCATCGACGCACCGGCGTCGCGCACGGCGAACCGGTCGATCATCTCCGGCAGCGGGGCGTCGGTGAGCACGTCGGCGTAGTTGGCGAGGAACATCTCGTCGCCGTCCAGGTGGTGCCGCACCCGGCGCAGCCGCTCCCCGATCGGCGACTCGATGCCGGTCTGCGCGAACGTGATGGTCCAGTCGGCGATGTCGGTGGACAGCAGCTCGGTCCGCCCGCCCCGCAGTACGAAGTCGTTGGACACCGTCTCCTCGTAGTTGAGGAAGAAGTCCTTGATGTGGTGGGCGCCGTACCCGAGGCACAGGATGAACTCCGTGTGCCCGAAGTGCGCGTAGTAGCGCATGACATGCCAGATCAGCGGTCGCGGGCCGACCATCGCCATCGGCTTGGGCACGTCGTCGGCGGTACCCTCGCGCATCCGCATCCCGTAACCGCCGCAGAACAGAACGACCTTCATGCTGTGCCCTTTCCAGACGCGCCCTCGACAATGCTCAGTTCCGGGATGGGAAAGACGAGCCGGCCGCCCCAGTCGTGCACGAAGGACAGCTGCTCGACCAGCTCGGCCCGCAGGTTCCACGGGAGGACGAGGACGTAGTCCGGTTTGTCGGCGGCTATCCGCTCGGGCGGCAGGATCGGGATGCGGGTGCCCGGGGTGAACCTGCCGTGCTTGTAGGGGTTGCGGTCGACCGTGTACGGGAGCAGGTCGGGCCGGATGCCGCAGTGGTTGAGCAGGGTGTTGCCCTTGCCCGGGGCGCCGTAGCCGACCACCGTCTCGCCGCGCTCGGCCGCGTCGATGAGGAACTTGAGGAGGTCCCGGCGCACCTTGGCCACCCGGGCGGAGAACTCGGTGTACCCGGACAGCTCCTGCAGCCCGGCGGCCTTCTCCCGGTCAAGCACGTCGGCCACCCGCCCGGTCGGCTCGCCGGCCACCTCGGCCGGCCGGGCCCACAGCCGGATGGAGCCGCCGTGCGTGGGCAGCAACTCGACGTCCACCAGCGCGAGTCCACCGCTCGCGAGGGCCCGGATCGCGGACGCGACCGTGTAGTACTGGAAGTGCTCGTGGTAGATCGTGTCGTACTGGTTCTCCTCGATCAGGCTCAGCAGGTGCTGCACCTCGATGGAGACCCAGCCGTCGTCGGCCACCAGGGCGCGCAGTCCCTGGGTGAACCCGACCACGTCGGGAATGTGCGCGTACACGTTGTTGGCCACGACCAGGTCCGCCGGGCCGTGCTCGGCGCGGACGGCCGAGCCGGTGTCCGGGCTCAGGAACTCGGTGAGCGTGGGCACACCCGCGTCCCGCGCCGCGGCGCCGACGTTCACCGACGGCTCGACGCCGAGGCAGCGGATCCCCCGGTCCACCACGTGCTTCAGCAGGTATCCGTCGTTGCTCGCCACCTCGACCACGAAGGCGTCGGAGCCGTTGGTGTCGAGACCCACCCGCTGTACGGCGTCGGCGACGTACGTACGCGCGTGCTCCACCCAGGAGGTCGAGTACGAGGAGAAGTACGCGTACTCCTTGAACGTCTCCTCCGGCGTGATCAGCGGCGGAATCTGCGCCAGCCAGCAGTCGGTGCAGACCCGCAGGTGCAGCGGGTACGTCGGCTCCACCGTGTCCAGTTGGTCCGCGGCGAGAAAGCTCTCACATGGTGGCGTCGCCCCGAGATCGACGACGCTCGTCATCGCTTCCGAGCCGCAGAGTCGGCATCGTGTCATCTACTTTCCCCATCCCCCTGCTCGCGCGGATGTCTCCGCCGCGAGCCTGTGTCGACCGACCCGCGATCGCGGTGCGGTACTCATCCACCAGGCGCTCAAGACCGACGGCCGGGCTGAAACCCTGCTCGTAACGGCGTCGGGCCGCCTGGCCCATCTCCCGGTTGCGGGCCGGCTCGGCCGCGATCCGGCGTATCCGGGACGCGAGCGAGGCGGGCTCGCCCGGCCGGTGCAGCAGCCCGGTCACCCCGTCCTCGACGAGTTCGGTGAAGGCGCCGTGGCCGGCGGCGACGGTCGGCACCCCCGCGGCCATCGCCTCCACGACCACCAGGCCGAACGCCTCAAGCCACGTCGAGGGAGCCACCACGGCGACCGACCGCGCGATGGCCTGGCGGCACTGAGCCGGGTCGTACAGGCCGACGTAGCGCACGTCGTCCCGGCCCGCCGCCCAGGCGGTCACCTCCGGCTCCAGTGGCCCCGTGCCGGCGATCACGAGCGGCACGCCCACACCGCCGCTCGCCGCGATCTCGTCCCAGGCGGCCATGAGCAGCCGTACGCCCTTGGCCTCCGCGAGCCGGCCGAGATAGAGCAGCTGCTCGCCGTCGCCCGTTCGGCGGGCGTCCGGCTCCGGCACGAAGTTGTGCTTCACCGCAAGGCGTTCGGCCGGCATACCGGCCTCCACCAGGACGTCGCGCTGCGCCGCGGAGATGCAGAGGAACCGCTCCACGCCGGACCACCACCGCCGCCGGTTGACCGACAGGCTGACCGCGAGCGGCACCGTCGCGAGCCGGGAGTTCCGGTAGCAGCCGTGCCGGACGGCGGGCAGCGGCGTGGAGCCGACGCACTCGGTGCACGGCCGGCCGTCCCGTTGCAGCGTGCCGGGTGGGCAGACCTGGGTGTAGTTGTGCAGCGTGGCGACGGCGGGCACGCCGACGTCGGCGCAGGCGGCAAGCACCGCGGGCGACAGGAGCGGGAAGACGTTGTGGACGTGCACCACGTCAGGGCGCTCGGCGCGCAACCGGGCGGCGAGCTCCGTGCGTACCGCCGGGTTCCACGGCACGAGCAGCGGTATCGCCGCCTTGCCGAGCAGCGACCGGGCCGCGATGTCGTCGCTGCGCCGCTCGAACACCTCGACCCGGTGGCCGGCCGCGCGCAGCAGCGCCACCTCCTGGTCGACGACCTTGTTCTCCCCGCTCGGCTGCGCCGAGGCGTAGCGGTTGTGCACCACGAGGACGTGCATGCTCAGGTCACCTCCGATCGTTGGGCCCATCGCGGGACGCGTCGGCGAGGCACTTCGGGCTTCGAGAGCCGAGGGACTTCGGGCGCCGGAAGGGGAGCGGCCACGGCAGGTGCCGCGAGGAGCGACGCGGCCAGGGCCAGATGCAGCAGATACGGCGAGGCGTCGCCGAGCCCGGCCTCGGTGTACGACGCGATCGCGCAGTAGCTGATCAGGAAGATCGCGCAGGCCCTCGACAGCGACGGTGGCCGCAGCAGCGCGACGCCGGCCAGCACGATGATGACCGCCGCCACCAGGGTCAGGCCGAGCAGACCCTGTTCGTGGAAGACGGCCAGCCAGCTGTTGTCGATCGGCAGCCCGCCGAACGACTTGTCGCCCAGGCCCATGCCGAACAACTTCTCCGGGGTCGTCCTGGGCGCTGCCAGCAGGGCGTCCCAGACCTTGGCCCGGCCGGTGAGGTTGGAGAAGTTCTCCTGGCTCTGGCCGCGCAGGAACCACGCCTGGAGCGCGGAGGTGAACCCCACCGCGGCGACCGTGGCGCACAGCACCGTCCAGGTGAAGAACCGGCGGGCCGCGGCGCTGGTCAGGATGAGCGAGCCGATCGCCAACGCGAGGCCGATGAAGAGGCCGAGCGTGGCCGTCCGGGTATGGGTCAGCGCGAGCAGGACGAGTGAGGGCACGATGACCACCGCCGCACTGACCCGGTCGGTCCGGCGGCCCAGCACGAGCAGCACGGTGAGCCCGATGATCACTGCGGCGTACTGTCCGATCTGCGGCGGGGTGAGCGGCCACAACGCGCCGACAAGGCGTCCGCCGTAGAGCTCGGGCATGGCCGCGCCCGGTGAGATGACCGCGCCGGCGGCGACCGACCCGAGCACCGCGAAGTACATCCGGATGTGATGCCGGACGAACGTCAGGCCGCCGTCCCACCAGCGGCTGAGCAGCCACAGCGTGCCGATGAAGAGAGCCAGCCGGGTACAGCGGAACAACGCGCCGAATCCGGACTCCAGTTGGAGGCTGGAGATGAGGCTCGGCACCAGCAGCAGGGTGAGCAGGAGCAGGAAGGCACTGGCTCGGATGCGCAGCCGGAGATTGAGCGCGAGCGCCAGCGCGAACGCGGCGACCAGCGCGCCCATCGTGACCAGCTGGATGAGGGAGCGGGGCAGCGGGACGATGGTCTTCGCCCCGGCGGAGCCGAGCGTGTTGAGGATCAGCAGCCCCCAGACGACGCCGACGATCTTCGGCGGGCCGGCCGGGCGCGGCTCGGCGCCGGGCCGCGTGCCCGCCGTGTCCGGTCCGTCCGCCAGCTCATCGCGCCGCAGGTCCCCGCCCATCTCAACCACCGGCCCGTGCGCGGAAGGTGCTGCCCGCGTCCTGCTGGTACGGCGTGCCCTGCCACTCCCCGGAGGTGAGTACCCGGCTCGGGTCGTGGGCGACGAATTTCCACGGTCCGAGGTAGACGTTGTCGTGCCAGCGGTTGTCCTGCTTGCGGGTGATCGCCTCGGCCACCCGCTCGCCCTTGTACGGCGACCAGTCCGGGTAGGTGCCGTAGTTGGCGAGGACAGCCATGCGGTCGCACTTCGCCGTGCACTTGACGACGGACTTGTCCAGCACGAAGCGGTTGTCGTGGATGTCCACCCGCTGGGTCTTCCACCGGCAGTCGGCGTAGAGCGGCGGCTTGGCGATCGCCGGCTGCGCGCAGCGGTCGGAGTCCGGCACCAGCAGGGTGCAGTCACCGGACGAGGTGTTGGCCGGGCTGTTGCAGAACCGGTCGGCGTTCTCCCACAGGGTGATCCCGGACCAGTTGTTCTCCAGCACGTTCCGGTAGACCTCGACCTTGTCGGTGCGGGCCTTGATCCGCGGTTCGCCGCCGGACTCGGACAGGTAGACGGTCGCGAACGGGAAGTTGTCGCCCTGGGCGGCCTGCTTGCGGCCGTCGACCCAGTTGTTCCGCCGGATCTCGTTGTTCCGGATCACCGCGTTGTAGCTGGTCTCGTAGATCAGCGCGGCACCGTCGTTGGCCTCGATCACGTTGTTCTCGATGCGGAAGTCGTTGTTGTTGGTGTCCGCCCACAACCCGGTTCCGCGGTTGTCGTGCACCCAGTTGCCGCGTATGTCGGCGCCGTCGACGGCCCAGAACTTGATGCCTCCGGTGCAGCCGCAGCCCTCCTTCCGCCGCTCCCAGTCGCCGGTGTTGTTGCCCACGATCTCGTTGCCCTCGACCACCAGGCCGCGGATGGAGTCGCCGGCCTTGTACGCGTTCATGCCGTACTGGCCGTTGTCGCGCAGGCAGCTGGCACGGACCTGCTGGCGGGCACCGGCCATCAGCCCGGCGGCGGAGTTGTACTGGATCGTCGCGTGCTCGATCACCCAACCGTCGGCCGAGTCGTGGTTGACCACGCCCTCGTCGTGCGGCGCGACGAAACGCTGCACGGTCAGATGGCGGATCGTGACGTCGCGGGCACTGCCGCCGAACGCGTACTGGTTCTTCTTCCCGCCGTCGAACACCGCGCCCGGCGCGCCTATGTAGCGGTTCCCCTCCTTGGGGATGACCTGGGCGTAGCGGTCCGGGTCGAGCCGGTGCTTGCCCGGTCGAAGCCAGAACGTGGTCTTCGGCGGGCTGCTCTTGGTCTTCGCGGCCAGATCACCGACCACCGCGGGGTCGACCGTCACCGCGCCCGCCGGCGCCTTCGCAGGCCCGGCCGCGGGCTTGGCGCACACCCGGGCCACGGACGTGGACCGCGCACCGGACGTGGATGGCGCACCGGTCGGCTCCGCCCCGGTGTCCGGCGTGCTCGTACAGCCGGTCGCCGCCAGCAGGGCCAGCCCCAGCGGTGCCGCCGCCAACGTCCAGTGCCGCCTCTTGATCTCCACGCGCACCCCTAGCCGCCGAACCTGAGGACGGTGGTGAACTCCACCGCGCCGTCGGCGGAACCGGTGCCGACCAGCGTTGTGGCGGGTTCCTTGCGCCCGAAGCCGGGGGAGTACCAGCCCAGCGGCGGGTCGCTCTCGCCGCGATGCGCCCGCCAGGACAGCTCCCCGGGCAGGTCGAGCACCGCGGAGCGCTCCTCGCCGTCCCGGGTCCAGGTGAGCTGTGCCCGGTTCCCCACCAGGTCCGCGGCGATCGCGGGGCCGAGGTGGAACGCCAGGCGTACGACCCGGTGCGGGCCGGGTTGGCCGCGGACCTCGTCGACCACCCTCAACTCCGGTGTCGCGGCGGTCAGTTCCACCCGGCGGCGGTGCACGGAGCCCTGGTAGCCGTCGTGTTCGGCGGACCAGCGGGCCGTCCCCCCGTCGGAGGTGCCGGGTGTGTCCACGGCCAGGACGCGGCTGCGGGCATGCCGGGTCCACAGGAACGGGCCGCCGGAGACGGACTGGTCACCGCCGTCCAGCTGCAGGGTGTTGTGGCCGAGGGTCGAGCGGAAGTACTGCCGCCACTCGGGCTGCCCGTGGTAGCAGAACGTCCCCGGGTCGGCGAGCACGTCGACCCCGTCGTGCCGGACCTCCACGGACAGCGCGTCCGCGTGGGCATGCGCGGCGATGGACAGGAAGCCGTGCGGCCCGCCGTCGCAGCGGCACCAGATCTCTCCCGTCTCCGCCGGACCGCGCAGGATGGTCATGCCCGCGTCCGCGAAGTGGGCCGGTAGGCTTGTAGGGCGGGTCGCGGTCGGTGTGGTTCCACCGTCCGAGTACGGCCGGACGAGCGCGGCAAGGAGCGGGGTACGCACATCGGTGCCGGTCACCGCCGGCCACCAGGCGAGCCGGCCGAACACGGCGTCCCCGGTGGCAAGGAGCGAGGCCCAGCGGTCGGTGCCCGCGCCGTCCAGGACCAGACCGTGCCCGTCGTCCGCGTCACCCTGGCGCGGCGGCCGTAATCGGCTGTCCACGACGGCCGCGAGCGCGTCGGTCATCCGCAGCAGCACCAGCCGGACGGACGCGGGGACCGGCACGTCGGCGGCGTCCGCCTCGGCCACCGCGGCCAGGCCGAGTTCCAGCACGAGTCCGTGATATTCGGTGGCCAGCTCGCGGTTGAGGCCGGAGTCGAAGGTGTTGCTTCGCAGGTGCTGTTCCAGCGACCGCAGCGCGTCGGCCCGCCAGCGTGCCGAGGAGGGGAACCACCCGAACGCGCAGGCGGCCGCGAACTGCCCGGCGGCCTCGGCGATGATGTGGTTGTTCGCCGAAGAGCCCCGGCTGGGGAAGGCGGCCAGCCAGCGCTGGTGGTGCCAGATCTGGTTCAGCGCCACCGGGTTGTCCTCGAAGAGACCGGCCGCGCCCGGCCAGCCGTCGAGCAGCCGGCGGATCCACACCCAGGACAGCAGTCGGATGCCCAGCTCGATGCCGCTGATCCAGTGCACGCCGCGCAGCGGAGGGTTGGCCGTCCACCACGACCGCAGGTGCTCGGCCACGCGCTCGGCGTACCGCTCGGCGCCGGTGATCGCGTAGGCGGCGGCGAGCTGGGTCAGGTACTGGTGCCGGGACAGCTCCCAGATCTGCTTGATGTCCCCGACCGCGTCCTCGTTGCGGTACGGCACGTCGAAGGCATAGCCCCATGGAGCCCGGCGCCCGGTCTTCGGGTCGCACCACCAGTCCGGGTCGACCAGGTCGTCGCGGACCACCCCGAAGTACTCGGCGTGCCCGTACATCAGCCGGTCCGCCTCGGCGATGAGACGTTTCGCGGCGTCCGGAGATACCGCGGCGATCGTCCCGGCGGGCAGTACCGCGGTGAACCGGGCGTCGGTCACGGTCGGGCAGTCGGGCCGTGCCGACCGCCACCGCCGCCTGCGCACCGCGTCGCCCGCCCGGCCGCCGACCTCCCGCGGTCCCATCCGGGACAGCCGCCGCAGGTACCAGCCCGGACTCCCCGAACTCACCGTCATCGCGCCCTCGCCAACGTCACCGGCGCACCGCCGGCCAGGCCGGCCTGCACGGCGAGCGTGGCCGCCGTGGTGGCGACCAGCGACTCCAGCGGCACCGGCATCGGCCCGCCGGTCCGCACGGCCTTGACGAACGCGGCCAGTTCGGCGTTCTGGCCCTTGTCCCGGGCCTTGGGAAGCCGCGAACTGACCCACCGCTTGCTGTCGTACACACTGGCCCGGACGAAGTCGTCGAGCCGCAGCACCTTGCCGTCCGCGATCAGGTCCAGGGTCTCCTTGGGGAAGCCGGCCGCGCCGGTGGTGACGTAGCTGATGGTGGCGGTGGACCCGTCCGGGTAGCCCAGCACGACCTGCAGGTCCTCGTTGCCGGGCGCGGCGACCGTGTACACCGAGACCGGGTCGGCCCCGAGCAGCCAGCTCGCCGTGTCGATGAAGTGTCCGCCCTCGCCGGCGAACCGCGAGCCCTCGGTGCCCTGTCGGAGGTACCAGCTGCCATGCTGCAGCCGGCCCGCGTTGACCAGGTAGCGCAGGCTCGCCGGACCGGTCCGGGCGCCGAACCGCTGCCTGGCCTCCTGGAGCAGCGGCGCGAACCGGCGGTTGAAGCCCACCTGGAGCCGGTCGTTGCCGGACTCCTCCACCGCCGCGAGCACGCCGGCCAGCTCGTCCTCGGTGAGGGCCAGGGGCTTCTCCACGAACACCGTCTTGCCGGCCAGGAGCGCTCTGCGGGTCAGTTCGGCGTGCGAGCTGTGCCGGGTGACCACGAACACCGCGTCGATGGACTTGTCACCGAGTACGGCGTCGAGGTCGGTGGTCGCCTCGGTGAAGCCGAACTTCCGCTTCGCGTTGGCCGCGGACAGCGCCGTCGTGGTGACGACGGTCGACAACTCGACGCCGTCGCGCTGGGCCAGGTGCGGCAGCAGCATCGACGTCGCGTAGTTGCCCGCGCCGACGAACGCGAGTCGCACCGGCGCTTTGGCGGCCCGGGTCGGTGTGGACACTCCGCCGCCGGGCCGCTTCACCGCGGGCACGGCTACCACCGGGGCTTCCGCTTCCCCTGCTTCCGCTGTGTGTTCGTCGGGGCCGGGGTACCGGAACAGCACGGCCACGGCCTTCAGATCGCCGTCCTTCAGGCTCTGGTAGGTCTCGACGGCGTCATCGAAGTCGGCGACGTGGGAGACCAGGGGCTCCACGTCGACGCGGCCGAGGGCGAGGAGATCGAGGAAGCACGCCAGGTTGCGGCGCTCGGTCCAGCGCACGTAGCCGATCGGGTAGTCCCGGCCCTCCAGCTCGTACTCCGGGTCGTAGCGCCCGGGGCCGTAACTGCGGGAGAACCGGACGTCGAGTTCCTTCTCGTAGTACGCGTTCCACGGCAGGTCCAGGCGGCACTTGCCGATGTCGACGACCCGGCCGCGGTCCCGGCAGAGCCGGGCGGCCAGCTCCACGGGCTGGTTGCTGCCGCCGCCGGCGGCCAGGTACACCTGGTCCACGCCGTGACCGCCGGTGAGTTCGGCGACTGTGGCCTCCACGGCCGCGGACGCGGGATCGCCGCAGGCGGCGGCGCCCAGCCGCTCGGCCAGCTGGCAGCGCGTCGGGTCGGGGTCGACGCCGACGACGCGGACTCCCGAGGCGGTGAGGAGCTGGACCACCAGCTGCCCGATCAGCCCGAGGCCGATGACCAGGGCCACTTCGCCGAGCCGTGACTCGCCCTGGCGGACGCCCTGCATCGCGATCGACCCGACGGTGCCGAAGGCCGCGTGCCGCGGCGCGAGGCCGTCCGGCACCGGGGCGTAGAGGTTCTTCGGCACCCAGTTCAACTCGGCGTGCAACGCGTGCTCGTTGCCGGCGCAGGCCACTAGGTCGCCGACCTTCACGTCGTCGACGCCGGCGCCGACCTGCTCGACCACCCCGCACAGCGAGTAGCCCAGCGGTGTGTAGGAGTCCAGCTTGCCCATCACCTTGCGGTAGGTGGCGGGCACCCCGTTGGTGGCCACGCTCTGCATGACCTTGGCCACCTGGTCGGGGCGGGAGCGGGCCTTGCCCACCATCGACATGCCGGCCTCGGACACCTTCATGAGCTCGGTGCCGGTGGATATCAGCGAGTAGGCACTGCGGACCAGCACACCGCCCGGCTTGCACCCCGGCACCGGCACGTCGAGCACCGCCAGCTCGCCGCTCTTGTAGTTCTGTACAACCTGCTTCACCCGTACTCCTCAGATTCCTAAGCCGTTGAACGAGTGCTCTGGCCGGACCCGGAGGTCGCGCCGCGATACCAGTACTCGAGGGTCAGCACATGCCACAGATGCTTGGAGAAGTCCCGCTGCCCGGCGGCGTCCTCGGCGACCATCCGCGCCAGCGCGTCGCGGCGCAGGATCCCGGAACTGACGAGCACGCCGTCGTTGATCACCTCGTGCACCAGCGGTGCCAGATCCCGGCTCATCCAGGCCCGCAGCGGGGCGCTGAACAGGCCCTTGGGCCGGTACACGATCTCCCGGGGCAGGATCGAGGTGGCCGCCTCCTTGAGGACGGCCTTGCCCTGCCGTCCGACGATCTTGCGATCGCCGGGCACGGCGAACGCCGCCCTGACCACCTCGACGTCCACGTACGGCACCCGCACCTCGGTCGACGCGGCCATGCTGGAGCGGTCCGTGTAGGCGAGGTTCAGGCCCGGCAGGAACATCCGGGAGTCGGCCAGGCACATGCGGTTGACGAAGTCGGCAGGGTCGTCGAGGGCATTGTCCTGGTAGATGTCCGCATGCTCGGTCAGCACGTCGTCGACCGTCCCGGCCAGGTCCGGATCGACCAGGGCGAGCAGCTCGGCCTGGTCGTACATGGTGTAGCTGCGCCGGAAGGCGGTCTCCTCCGGCAGATCGGCGAAGGAGAGGAAGCGCTTCGCGAAGCGCACCGACCGGTACCCCCGGCGGGCGGTGGCGACCGGCAGCCGGTCCACGGCCCTGGACACCCCGCGCCGCAGGGGCCGCGGGACGCGCTGGTAGCGCAGCGCGAGCAGGTTGGCCAGGTGCTTGCGGTACCCGGCGAACAGCTCGTCGGCACCCATCCCCGAGAGCATCACCTTCACCCCGGCCTCCCGGGCGGCCGAGCAGATCAGGAACGTGTTGATCGCGGCCGGGTCGCCGATCGGCTCGTCCAGGTGGTACGTCATCTGCGGCAGCAGGTCGAGCACGTTCGGAGCGATCTCGATCTCGTGCAGGTCGACGCCGAACCGCTCGGCCACCTGCCGGGCGTAGCGCAGGTCGTCCGGCATCGACTCGAACCTGGCGTCCTCGGCGCGGAACCCGATCGTGTAGGCGGAGATCCCGGGTCGGTCGCGGGCCGCAAGGGCGGTCAGATAGCTGGAGTCGAGACCGCCGGAGAGGAAGGTCGCCACGGGTACGTCGGAGAGCAGGTGGCGCCGGGTCGACTCCTCGACGATGGCACCTATGTCCGGCAGCTCGCCGGCCCGCGCCCGCTCCCGGCCCTCCGCGGCGACGTCCTTCAGGTTCCAGTACCGGCCGTGCTCCACCCGGCCGTCCGGCCGGAACTTCATCCAGCTCCCCGGCGGCAGCTTCTCCGCCTCGCGGAACGCGCAGCGTGAGTCCGGCACCCAGTAGTAGAGCAGCGAGGCCACCAGCGCGGCATGGTCCACCTCCAGCGACCCGCCGGTCGCGGCGGCGAGCGCCTTGAGCTCGGAGGCGAACACCAGGCCCGCACCGCGCCGGATCAGGAACAGCGGCTTGATGCCCAACTGGTCGCGGGCTAGCACCAGTTCACCGGTGCGCTCGTCGAAGATCCCGAACGCGAACATGCCGCGCAGCCGGGGCAGGCAGTCCGTGCCCCAGCGCCGCCAGGCCTCGAGCAGCACCTCGGTGTCGGAGGTACCGCGAAAGCGCACCCCGGCGGCTGCCAGCTCGGCACGCAGCTCGGGCGCGTTGTACAGCTCGCCGTTGTACGTAAGGGCGAGGCCGTCCGAGACCATCGGCTGGGCGCCGGTCTCGGACAGGTCGATGATGGCCAGCCGGCGGTGCCCGAGCTGTACTTCGCCGTCACCGACGGAGTGGCCGTACCGGCCCGCCCCGTCCGGACCGCGGTGGGCGAGGGTGTCGGTGAGCCGGTCGGTCACGACCTTGCCGTCCGGCCATCGGTAAGTGCCTGCGATGCCACACATGTCCTACCTCGCCTCCTGGTCGTTGTCCGGGCCCTGTGCGGTCCACGCCGGCAGCCGTTCCGTCCGCCGCCGGCCCGTGCCGTTCTGCCGGGCCGGTACCTCGCCCACCTCGCCGCGGCCGCGCGGCGCGGTGGGCGCCCCGTCCCACAGCGTGCCGTCGGTCCTGTCACGCGGATCGGGGTCGATCAGCACCACACCGATCACCGGAATGCGCTGGTCCGCGAGCTGCCGTGCCACGGTGTGCAGCCATGCGGCGCTGCCGTGCCCGGCACGTACGACGAGCACGGTCCGGCTCCCGAGGTACCGGAGGTCGGTCCACGCGGTGCCGGGCGCGACCGAGCCGACACCGATCCGGCGCTCCTGTGGCGACACGGCCGCCGCACGCTCGCCGCTGACCACGGTCGGGTCTCCTGGCTTCTGGCGGCGCTTTGCGAGCTGCGGTCCTGGCAGACCGTCGATGACGACCACCGGCCCCTCCGCCGCCACAGCCGCGGTGAGGTTCAGCGCGATCACACTCGTGCTGCGGGCACAGCCGAGTTCCAGCAGAGACAGCGGTTCCGCGGAGCCGCGCACGGTGCGGGCCAGGCTCGCGGTGAGCCGTTCGCGTGCCGCCCGGGTCCGTCGGCGCTGCCACAGCCTGCCCGACCGGCGGGGCAGTTCCGTGATGACCGAGGCGCCCAGGTTCGCCGCGATGTCCCGGCGCAGCACGGGGCGGTCCCGCACCACCGTGGAGACCGCGGCCAGCGCGAGCCCGAGTACGAGCCCGAGGACGAGCCCGATCGCGGCGTTGGTGACGGCGGCCTTGGGCAGGGAGTGCCGGATCGCGCGCGGGGCGTCCACGATCTGTGTGCCGGCGATGATCCGGGGCGTGCCCATGCGCGCCTCCTCGGCGCGCTGGCCGAAGTCGGTGATCCGCGAAGTGAGTTCGGCCCGGCGGGCGAAGAGCGACTCGGTGCTCGCCGACGCTTCCGGGTCGCTCTCCGGCGATCGGCCGCCGATCGCCTCGTTGACCTCGGCGAGCTCGTCCCGCATACGGTCACGCTGGTCGAGCAGGGCCTTGGACTCGGCCTTCGCGGTCTCCTGCATCCGCCGCACATGGTCCGCGACGAACGCGTCGGCCAGCGCCTTGGCCCGGGCCACCGCTTCCGTGTCGCTGTCACCTGTCACGTCGATCTGCAGCAGGTTGTTGGTCAGGCCGGTGCCCCGGTAGTCCCGCATGAAGTCCTCCGGTTTTTCCGGGGACTTGAGGGACCGCAGGGCCCGCTCGGCGATCCTGGTGGTCCCCAGGAGCTCGGCGTCGGTGCGGATCAGCGTTCCGGTGTCGTTCGGCTGGTCCTCCTGATGTGCGACCAGCACCTTGGTCACCGCGGTGGGCGGTGGCGGCAGCAGGACCGCCATCGCGGTGCCGGCCAGCAGTCCGAGGAGCGCCAGGGAGCACCAGAGGCGGCGGCGTCTGCGTACCGCCACCACCAGCGCCTGCAGGTCGAAAAGCGGAGTGGCGGCCGACGACTCCGGAATCTTGCTCGTCGTCACACTGAACCTTCCCTCGCGTTGTCGCCGACCCTGATCTCCGGCGAGGCGTGCTGCGGAGGACGGTCGGCGGTTCGCGGCGGACGGGCCCGGACCGTGTCGGCGACGACGATGCCGACGACCTCATGCCTGCTGTCCGTACACGCCTCGGCGATACCGGCGAGCTCCTCCGCGGTCCAACTGCCCGCGCTGAGCACGACCAGGGCGCCGGACTCTGTGTCGCGGTCCGGCACCAGCGGCCGGTCCACCGAAACTTCCACCACCCGCAGCAGCGGGTCGTTCCCGGCCTCGGCGACGAGCTGCCCGGCGGCCCGGCGGGCGATATCGTCGCCGTCCGGTACGACGACCAGCAGCCGCCGGGGGGCCGGCAGCTTGTCCCGGAGACGGGCGCACACGCGCCGGTAGCGGATCCGCCTGCCGGCCTCGTCGCCGGACAGCTGCGGGGTCGGTATGTCCCACCGCGCGTCGACGCCGAGGAGTCTGCGGATACGGGCCCGCGGGCCGAGGTCTTCCGGCCGGTGCGCGGGCCGTTCACCGGATACGTCGACGGTGCCGAGGAGCGCCGAGCCCAGCGCCGCGGCGATCTCCGGTTCGGTGCGCAGCCGGCGGTTCATCCGTGCCGCGACGAGATGGCCGATGACCGAGAGCAGGAAGGACAACAGCGCTCCGGCGACGACGAGTTGCGTCGTCGTCGGCGGGGCTTCGCCCGTCGGCCGGGCCGACGGACCCATCACGACCATGCCCGCCTTGTTGGTCGCCGCGTCGGCCTCGTCCAGCTTCCGCATGGCCTCCTGCAGCGTGGTGCGCAGCTTTTCGAGCTCGGTGCGGGCCTGCACGCTCTCCACGGTCTGTCCGGGATCGGCCGCGTTGGCCAGTTCGGTGATGCGGCGGTCGGTCTGCACCACCTTCTTGCGCAGTGCCTCGGGCTCCGTCGCCGCGTCGTCGGTGTCGTCGCCCGCGATCCGCGCGGCGAAGGTGACGAACTGCCGGGCCACCTGGTCGGAGAGCCGCTGCGCGCGCTCCGGGGTGTCGGCCTTGCCCGAGATCTTGATGATGTTCCCGTCGGCGGTCTCGGCGCTCACTTGATCCAGCAGCTCACTGCCGCTGACGCCGGTCCAGTCGAGCTCGGCTGCCGCGCGGTCGACCACCGCCGAACTGGCCGCGACCTCCGCCTGGGTCAGCAGTTCGCGTTCCTCCCACTGCCCGGCCAGCAGTACCGATGCCGACGTCGTGTAACTCGGCGGAAAGAGCAGCGAGGTGCCGAAGCCGACGAGCGCGCCCACCACGGTGAGGACGGCGAGAAGTCGCCAGCGCCGACGGAAAATCCGCCCGATCGTGACCAGGCGTATCGTGTCATCGCTCAACTGCGCTGCCTCTTCCCTTTCCGGACCTGGTCGCCCGCCGACACCGGCGTGTGGTCACGGCAGGCAGCGGCGTAGGCGGCGAGCAGCGACGCCTGCGAGTTCCGCCAGGAGAGCTGCCCGCTGATCCGCTTCTGGCCGATCTCGCCCATCCGGGCCCGCTGCTCCGGATCGTCGAGGAGCAGCGCGATGAGCTTGGCGAACTCGGCCTCGTTGTTGGCGGGCGCGTAGACGGCGGCGTCACCGGCGGAGACGCGCGCCTCCCGGAGGTCGAACGACACGATCGGCCGGCCCATCGCCATGTACTCCAGGACCTTGTTCATGGTCGACACGTCGTTGAGCGGATTGCGTGGGTCGGGGGAGAGGCACACGTCCGCGGTGGACAGGTAGCGCACCAGGTCGGCGTCCGGAATGCGCCCGGTGAACCGCACCTGCTCGGAGAGCCCGAGCCGCCGGGACAGTTCCACCATCGCGTCGAAGGCGTCGCCGGAGCCGACGAACACCGCGTGCCAGTCGGTCCGCCCCATCTCGTCGCGCAGCTTCGCGAGGGCCCGCAAGGCGTAGTCGACGCCGTCCTGCGGGCCCATGACGCCGAGGTAGCACAGCAGATGAGGCTTGCCGCGCTTCAACTCCGGCTCGGGCGGCACCGGTTGGAACCGGTCGGTCTGGGGCGCGCTGCGCACCACGAAAACGTCCTCAGGCCGTCGGCCGCCGCGGCGCACCGCGACGTCGCGGTAGCTCTCGTTCGTGGCGAGCACGATGTCCGCGGCCCGGTAGGTCCGCCGTTCCAGCGCGCACACGGCGCGGTAGAGCAGATCCTCGCCGCGGTCGAACCGGGACAGGTACAGCTCGGGTACCAGGTCGTGCTGGTCGAAGACGAACCGCGCGCCGCGCCGCTTCAGCCACAGCGCCGGCAGGAACAGCAGGTCGGGCGGGTTGCAGGCGTGGACCACGTCGACCGGGCCGACCTTGCGGGCCAGCCGGGCCGTGTGCCACAACGCCGATCCGTACTCCCGCAGATAGCCGGCCGGCCCTCCGGTGGCCGCGCGCAAGGGGTAGCGGTGGATCCGCACCCCGTCGATCACCGCCTCCGGCTCCGTGTCCCGTTTCTCCCCGCGGGGGCAGATGACGTGCACCTCCCAGCCCGCGTCGCGCAGTGTCGTGCACTCCTGCCACACCCGCCGGTCGAACGGCACCGACAGGTTCTCCACCAGGATCAGCGCACGTCGGTTCGACCCGTCGCCGCCGGCTGAGTCGCCAAACGCTGTGCCGTCAAACGATGTGTCATCAAACGGTGTGTTACCAAGCAAGGCCCACGTACCCCGGTTCGGCCCGCCGCGCCTCGGCGTCGGGAAGGTGGATGAGGTCGACGATCATCGGTCCTTCGCCATGGGGCAGGGCCGACAGCACGGCCGGATCCCTGGTCCCGACGAGGCACACCTCGGCGTGTTCGAGCACCTCTTCGACGGAGTCCGCGAGCAGCTGCGCGAGGTGCGGCAGCCGGGTCTCGATGTACTCGCGGTTCGCGCCCATCAGCCGGGAGAGGCTCACGTTGGCGTCGTGGATCCGCAGGTCGTACCCCTTGCCGAAGAGTCTCTCCGCCAGCTCGACGAGCGGGCTCTCGCGGAGGTCGTCGGTGCCGGGTTTGAAGGAAAGGCCGAACAGGCCCACCCGGCGCTTGCCGGTGCGCTCGACCAGCTCCACCGCACGCTGCAGATGGTCGGAGTTGGAGGGCAGCACGTGGGAGAGGATGGGTACGGAGATGTCGGCCCGCTGCGCCGCGTGGACCAGGCTGCGCAGGTCCTTGGGCAGGCAGGAGCCACCGAACGCGAAGCCGGGCCGCAGGTAGGCGGGGCTGATGTTCAGTTTGCGGTCGGCCAGGAAGACGTCCATCACCTGGTGCGAGTCCACCCCGAGCGCCTGGTACACCGCGCCCAGCTCGTTCGCGAAGCCGATCTTGAGGCCGTGGAACGCGTTGTCCGCGTACTTGATCGCCTCGGCCGTCGGGACCGGCACCCGGAACACCTCGCCGGGCACGCCGTCGTACAGCGCCGCCACCGCGTCGCCGCTTGCCGGGTCGAGTTCGCCGATGACGGTCTTGGGCGGGTCGAAGAAGTCCCGCACGCTCGTGCCCTCGCGGAGGAACTCCGGGTTGACCGCAACCCCCACGTCAGCCCAGCCCGCCCCGGCCGTGCCGCCGACGTACTTCTCCAGGATCGGTACCAGCAGGTTCAGACAGGTGCCCGGGAGCATCGTGCTGCGGAACACGACGGTGTGCCGGCCCCCCTGCTCGGCCCCCTCGGCCAGCGCGGCGCCGATCTGTTCGGTGACCCGCTCCAAGTACGTGGTGCACAGGCTGCCGTTGGGCTCCGACGGCGTGCCCACGCAGACCAGCGACACCTCGCTGCCCATGACCGCCTCGCGGACGTCGCCGGTGGCGCGTAACGCCCCGGTCCGCACGACCTCGGCGATGAGCTCGCCGATCCGTTCCTCGACCACCGGGGCCTTGCCGTCGTTGACCAGGTCGACCTTCGCCTGGTTCACGTCCACCCCGATGACCTCGTGCCCCATGCTGGCCAGGCACGCGGCCGACACACAGCCGACGTAGCCGAGCCCGAAAACGCTGACCTTCATGACGCGTCCCTCCCCCCAGGCAGGCCCTTGCGGCCTGCGGTCCGTGCGCGACCGTTGAGTTGCGGCCCCCCGCGCATCAGTAGGCCCCCTGTCCGTGGAGCACCGCACGCAGCGTCTTCCACAAGATCACCGCGTCCAGGGCGAGCGACCAGTCCTCCACGTACCGCAGGTCGAGGCGGACCGCCTCCTCCCACGGCAGGTCGCTGCGTCCGCTGATCTGCCACAGGCCGGTGAGGCCGGGCTTGACCAGCAGCCGCCGCCGGATGTCCGGGCCGTACTCGGCGGACTCCTCCGGCAGCGGAGGCCGCGGACCGACGAGCGACATCGATCCGGTGAGCACGTTGAAAAGCTGCGGGAGCTCGTCGATCGAGTACCGGCGCAGCACCGCTCCCACCCGGGTCACCCGCGGATCCCGGCGGAGCTTGAACAGCAGCCCCGCACCCTCGTTGCGGTCGGCCAACTGGGTACGTGCCCGGTGAGCCCCGTCGACCATGGTGCGGAACTTGAAAATGGTGAACTCGCGGCCGTTCTTGCCGACCCTGCGCTGGCGGTAGAGCGCCCCACCACGACTGTCCGCCATCACGAGCAGCGCGACGAACACCATCAGCGGCGCGAACAGCATCAGCAGGATCGCCGCGCCCATCCGGTCGACGACCCCTTTGATCGCCCGGCGGCCCCCGGTGAAGGTCGGCATGCTGACCCGCAGCAGCGGGATTCCGAGCACCGCGTCGACGTGCAGCCGCGGTCCGGCCACTTCCATCAGCACGGGGGCCACGACCATCTCGGCATCGCTGCCTTCGAGGTTCCAGGCCAGCCGCTGCAGCCGGTCCGGTGACCAGTGCGGGTCCGATGTGACCGCGACGACACGGTAGCCGTCGCGGCGGACGTGGTTGGCCACGTCCGCCAGTCGGCCGACGACCGGCACTCCGTCCAACTGGTCACCGTCGGGCCCGAGTCCGTCCGGCGTGCACACCGCCTCCACCTGCCAGCCGAGGTGCGGGAGCTTGCGGGTTCGGGTGATCAGATCGCGTACGGTGGCCGCGCTGCCGGCCGCGAGCACGGGTCTCAGGCACTGTCCTTCCTTCCGCTGTCTGTGCAGCCGGAGGCGGAGCAGATACCGCGCGGTCATGGTGACGATCGCGATCGCGGGTATCGCGACGAAGATCCAGAGTTTGATGTTGCGCGAGGTGAGGGCGATCCCGCCGAGTGCCAGTACGACGGTCGCCGTGAACAGCGAGCGTCCGAGCCGACGGAACTCCTCGGCACCCTGGCCGAGCACGGCCGGAGCCCACGCCCGGCTCACCGCAAGCGCTCCCAGCACCAGCAGTTCGGTGCCGAACGCGAGGATTCCCCACTTCTCGTGCCAGTTGGCCGCGTCCCGGGCCCCGAAGAAGTTGCCGATCGCCGCCACCACCAAGGCGGTGGCCACCGTATCGCTGGTCATCACGGTGCGGCGGTAACGCTGCTCCCAGTCGTGCGCGGACTGTCTGATCGCCCCATCCGCCAGAGGCCCACGCGCCGACGGAAAAGGGCCGACTAATCCCCCCTGCCGCACAGAACCCCCCAGGTCCCCAGTTGTACGACGTGTTCGCCCGACACAGTCCCTCCCCCCGGGAGGTCCCCGCCTCCCGCACAGTCCCTCCCCACGGGAGTCCCTCACCCCCGCGCCGCGCTGTTCCTCCACCGGGAGGCCCCCGCCCCCCGCGCATGAAATCCCGCGCTGTTCGCGCTACTTGGACAACCCACCCTGGCGGTGGTGGAGTCGCATGTCCTGCCAGACTCCGAGGCGCTCGGGAACCCGTCGAAACCTTGGGTGCTCCCCGCACCCAAGGCCCCCTCGCGGGCTCCAAGAACTGGTCATCCCCACGTCTGGCGCCGGGGACGCGACGGCTGGCTTTCCGTAGCGCCGGACCTATAGATCACTATCGGTCGCCTCGTGCCCGATCACCTGAAGCACGGTCAATCTAGACCATCGAAGCCGGTCTGTAGAGGGGATGTGTGGAATTTGTGTTCAAGCCATGAGGCCGGATTTGCCCGTCGATGACCGCCTGCGGCGCCTCGACGTGCGAGGGCAGGCCTGAGCGAAACCACTGTCACAGATGCGCCGTGTGCCCGGTCAACCCTTCGACGACGAGCGACCGCGATCGAAGGCTTGGAAGGCAGCGGCGAAGATCCCGCGTATTGGGGCAAGGTGCGGCCTAAAGGAGGCGAAAGTGTTCGAACAGCGGAAAGAGGCAGAAATGAGGCTGTACTCGGAAAGGAAGGCCAGGGAGCTCGCCCTGAAAAAGCAGCGGGAAGAGGGCAGCGAGAACAACGACGTCACCGAGACACCGCCTCGGGCGGACGAGGTGCGCGCGCCCACGGAATCGACGGCCGCCGCCGACGCGGAGACGACGGCCACCGCCGACGCGGAGACAGCCGGATGACCTCTGGCGTGGGCGGCCCACGGATTCGGAGACCTGCGCGGCGCGAGCCGTTCTGAGGAACGCGTCGACCGCGGCGCCTTGTGTGTCACGTTCATGCCCTGAGCGCCCGCGCGGACGACGGCCCGCTGCTGGGCCGCTACCAGTTCCGCAACCGCGCGTTGTGGCTGTGCCTGGCCGGCGTCCTCGCCGTACAGGTCGCCGTCGTCCACCTGCCCTGGGCGCGCACGGTCTTCGGGACCGTGCCGCTGACCGTGACCCAATGGGCCCTGTGCCTGGGCACCGCGTCCACCGTGCTCCTCGCCGAACTCGTCCTGCGCGCCCTGCGGCCGGCACCGCGCGGCAGCGGTCGCGCTGGGGGCCCGCTCGACGTCAGCGGGCCGACAGGAGTTCCACCTCGGCCGTGAAGAGCAGGGCGGGGTCGAAGCCCATCCCGGTGAAGTGGCCGGCGAGTTCCAGGGAGAGGGCGCCGTGCAGCCGGGTCCAGAACGAGAGGGCCCGGCGTAGCGCCGCGGGTGGGGCGGGGTGGCCGCCCGCCCACTGCCGGTGGCCTTCCAGGTGTTCGTCCAGGGGCGTCGCGGGCGTGTCCGCGGGCAGCGCGGCGCAGGCGTCGAGAAGGGTCGCCATGATCTCCGCCGCGATCGCGGTGACGTCGTCGGGGGCGTGATAACCGGGCACGGGCGTGCCATAGACGAGGAAGTACCGCTGGGGGTCCTTGAGGGCCCAGCCGCGCAGCGCGTACGCCAGTCCGGCGAGGTCGGCATCCGCCTCGGCGGCGGCCCGGAAGGCGTCGGCCAGGCTGCGGTACGCGTCTGTGATGAGCTCGGTGATCAGTTCGTCACGGCTGCCGAAGTACCGGTAGAGCGCGGGACCGCTCATGCCCATCTGCTTGGCGATCGCGTTGAGGGACAGCGCGGACGCCCCCGCGGTGGCGAGCTGCTCCCACGCCCGCTCCTTGATCTCCGCGCGCACCTGCTGCCGGTACCGCTCGCGCGGCGTCGTCCTGGCTTCGCCCATGACCGCCTCCTTCTCCGCCTCGTTCGTTACACCCTATCGCTTCTGCATGACCCACTCCCGTCGGCACCTATTGCCGCTTGACAGGTTCGCGAGTTGCGGTCACTGTAGTTATAGCTTCTAACGAACAAGTCGGCATCTTACTGACGGAGGTAGTCATGGGTACAGCAGAACTCGTCGAGGTGGTCCTGCCGGGCACGGTCGAGCCGGACGGGCTCGAACTGCGGTACGGGTCCATCCCGGTGCCGAGCGCGGGCCAGGTCGTCATCGCCATGGAGGCGACCGGCGTCTCGTTCGCCGAGCAGCAGATGCGCCGCGGCCGGTACTACGACCAGCCGCCCTTCCCCTTCGTACCCGGTTACGACCTGGTGGGTACGGTGCTCACGGCCGGCGAAGGCGTCGAGCCCGGCCTCGTCGGCAAGCGGGTGGCCGCGCTGACCAAGACCGGCGGATGGGCGAGCCACGTGGCCCTGGACGCGGCCGACGTGGTGGCGGTGCCGGACGGCGTCGGCGCCGCGGAGGCCGAGACCGCGGTGGTCAACGGCGTCACCGCCTGGCAGATGCTGCACCGCAAGGCACGCGTGCGGGCCGGGCAGACGATCCTCGTCCACGGCGCCAACGGCGGCGTGGGAACCCTGCTGGTCCAGCTGGCCCGTTCCGCCGGGGTGCGGGTGATCGGCACGGCCTCCGCCCGCCACCACGACGCGCTCCGGCAGCAGGGCGTGACCCCGGTCGACTACCGCACCGAGGACATCCCGGCCCGGGTCCGCGAGCTCGTACCCGGTGGTGTGGACGCCGTCTTCGACCACGTCGGCGGGCGGAGCGTGACGGACTCCTGGCGGCTGCTCGCGCCCGGCGGCACGCTCGTCTCCTACGGCAGCGCCGCCACCCGCGACGACTCCGGTTCCAAGCAGTTGCCCGTACTGAAGATCCTGGGCCGGGTGTGGCTGTGGAACAGCCTGCCGAACGGCCGGCGCGCGTACTTCTTCAACGTCTGGGCCGGACGCGCCTTCGGCAAGGACCGCTTCCGGGCCCGTCTGCGGGCGGACCTCACCCAGGTCTTCGCGGCGTTGCAGCGCGGCGAGGTCACCGCCCAGGTCGCGGCCCGACTGCCGCTCGCCCGCGTCGCGGACGCCCTGCGGCTGGCCGAGTCCGGCACCGTCACCGGAAAGGTGGTGCTGACACCGTGAGCCGGGCCCGGACGGTGCGAACGCCTCGTCCGGACCCGGCTCACGGGTTGGGGGTTCAGACACAGGCTCTCAGCCGGCGGCGCGGAAGGAGCGCAGCCGCAGGGAGTTGCCGACGACGAAGACCGAGGAGAAGGCCATGGCCGCGCCGGCGATCATCGGGTTGAGCAGGCCGGCCGCCGCGAGCGGCAGGGCGGCCACGTTGTAGGCGAAGGCCCAGAAGAGGTTGGAGCGGATGGTGCCGAGGGTGCGGCGGGAGAGGCGGATGGCGTCGGCCGCGGCACGCAGGTCACCCCGTACGAGGGTCAGGTCGCCGGCCTCGATGGCGGCGTCGGTGCCCGTGCCCATCGCCAGACCCAGGTCGGCCTGGGCGAGGGCGGCCGCGTCGTTGACGCCGTCGCCGACCATGGCGACCGAACGGCCCTCGGCCTGGAGCCGCTTGACGACGTCGACCTTCTCCTGGGGCAGCACCTCGGCGATGACGTCCGAGGCGTCGATGCCGACCTCCCGGGCGACCGACTCGGCCACGGCCTTGTTGTCGCCGGTCAGCAGGATCGGTGTCAGGCCGAGGGCGCGCAGCCGCGTGATCGCCTCCGGGCTGGTCTCCTTGACCGCGTCGGCGACTTCGAGGACCGCCCGTGCTTCACCGTCCCAGGCGACCGCGACGGCGGTACGCCCGGACGCTTCGGCCTCGGTCTTCGCCCGCTCCAGGTCGGCCGGAAGCTCCATGGCCCATTCGCCGAGCAGCCGCTCGCGGCCGACAAGGACGGCGTGGCCCTCGACGATGCCCTGTACGCCGAGTCCGGGGACGTTGGCGAAGTCCTCGGGCGTGGGCAGTGAGCCCAGCTTCGCCAGGGCTCCGTCGGCCACGGCGCGGGCGATCGGGTGCTCGGAGGAGTGCTCCAACGCGCCTGCCAGCCGCAGGACTTCGGCCTCCTCGGTGCCGTCCGCGGTGTGCACGGCCAGCAGGGTCATCCGGCCGGTGGTGACGGTGCCCGTCTTGTCGAGGACGATGGTGTCGACCTTGCGGGTGGACTCCAGCACCTCGGGGCCCTTGATGAGGATGCCGAGCTGGGCGCCGCGTCCGGTGCCGACCATCAGCGCGGTCGGAGTGGCCAGGCCCAGGGCGCACGGGCAGGCGATGATCAGCACGGCGACCGCGGCGGTGAAGGCGGCCGTCAGTCCGGAGCCGTTGCCCAGCCAGAAACCGAGCGTGCCCAGAGCCAGGGCGATGACGACAGGTACGAAGACCGCGGAGATCTTGTCGGCGAGCCGCTGGGCGGCGGCCTTGCCGTTCTGCGCGTCCTCCACCAGCCTGGCCATCCGGGCCAGTTGGGTGTCGGCGCCGACCCGGGTGGCCGCCACGACCAGACGCCCGCCCGCGTTGATCGTGGCACCGGTCACCGAGTCGCCGGCCCCCACTTCCACCGGCACGGACTCGCCGGTGAGCATGGCGGCGTCCACCGCCGACGACCCCTCGACGACCGTCCCGTCCGTGGCGATCTTCTCGCCCGGTCGTACGAGGAAACGGTCGCCGACCTTCAACTCGGCGGTGGGGATGGTCTGTTCGCCGCCGTCGGGGCGCAGCACGGTGACGTCCTTCGCGCCCAGCTCAAGCAGGGCCTTCAGTGCGGCGCCCGCCTTCCGCTTGGAGCGGGCCTCGAAGTACCGCCCGGCCAGGATGAAGGCCGTCACACCGGCCGCGGCCTCCAGGTAGATGTTCCCGGCCCCGTCGCTGCGGGAGATGGTCAGTTCGAAGGGGTGCGTCATGCCGGGCGTGCCCGCGGTGCCGAAGAACAGGGCCCACAGCGACCACGCGAACGCGGCCGACGTGCCGACCGAGATCAGCGTGTCCATGGTGGCCGCGCCGTGCCGGGCATTGGTGAACGCCGCCTTGTGGAAGGGCCAGGCGGCGTACGTCACGACCGGCGCCGCCAGCGTCAGGGACAGCCACTGCCAGTACTCGAACTGCAGCGCGGGGACCATCGCCATCGCGATGACGGGGACGGCCAGGATCACCGCGGTGACCAACCGCTCGCGCAGCGGCCGCAGTTCGTCGTCCGCCGCCGCCGTTTCGGCACCGCCCTCGGCCCTGTCCCGTACGGGAGCGGGTTCCTGCGCGGTGTAGCCGGTCGCCTCGACGGTGGCTATCAGGTCCTGGACGGAGACCTCGTCGGCGTACGCGACCTTGGCCTTCTCGGTGGCGTAGTTGACGGTGGCGGTGACGCCGTCCATACGGTTGAGCTTCTTCTCGATACGCGCCGCGCACGAGGCGCAGGTCATGCCGCCGATGGCGAGCTCGACCTCGGCGGCGGCGCCGGTCGTGGTGGTGGTCATGGCTGCTCCTCGTACGGGGGGAGTGGTGCCGGGTCAGGCCCGGCCGGTGAGTTCGTAGCCGGCGTCGTCGACGACCTCGGCGATCAGGGTGTCGTCGGGCTCGGTGGCGCTGTCGACGGTGACCCGGCCGGTGTCGAGGTCGACGTCGACCTTGGTCACACCGTCCAGCTCACCGATCACCGTGGTGAGCGTGGCCTTGCAGTGGCCGCAGGTCATCCCGGCGACGGCGTACGTGGTCGTGATGCCTTCGGTGGCCGTCGACCGGCCGGTGGTGGTGCCGGTCGAGCAGGTTCCGTCGGTGGAGCAGCAAGACGAAGACATGGGTTCCTCCTGGTGGGTGCTGTCGCAGTCCGGCTCGGATAGGTTGCATACGGGGGAGGGGTACCCCCGTCGACACCCTGTATACCCCCATGGGGTATCTGGCGCAAGTGGTCCGATCGCCTTGACTTTATACCCCCCAGGGGTACCTTGGGGTGCGTGAAGGGCCTCGCATCCCAAGCCGGGCCCCGGTTCCCCCAGGAGATGGCCATGAATACCGGAGTGAAGATCACCGTGTTCGCCGCCGCGCTCGCCGCGACCTTCGGCACCGCCTACGGCGTCGGCCAGGGCATCGACCCCGTCGTGGCGGACGGCGGATCCACGAGCCACAACAGCCACAGCGAGACATCACCAACCACGGAGGGAGGCGGCGGCCGTGCGGGGCAGGAGCCGGCCCCGGCCGGCGGACTGCAGATCTCCGAGACCGGCTACACCCTCGACCTCAGGACCCCGCGCGTCGAGGCCGGACAGCGCACCGAACTTCGCTTCAGCATCCGCGACAAGAACGGCCGCGCCGTGACCTCGTACAAGCGCGAGCACGACAAGGAGCTCCACCTCATCCTCGCCTCACGCGATCTGGGCACCTACCGCCACCTGCACCCCGCCCGCGCCGCCGACGGCACCTGGAGCACCCCCGTCGAGCTGCCCCGGGCGGGCGACTACCGGGTCTTCGCCGACTTCACGCCGGGGGCGAAGGGGGCCGAGAACCTCACGCTCGGCGCCGACCTGGCCGCGTCGGGCCCGTACGAGCCGAAGGGGCTGCCGGCGCCGAGCGCCGCCGCCAAGGTCGACGGTTACGAGGTCAAGCTGGCCGGCGGACTGCGGCCGGGCGCGGCCGGTGAGGTGAATCTGACGGTCTCCCGGAACGGCAAGCCCGTCACCGACCTCCAGCCCTACCTCGGTGCCTACGGTCATCTGGTCGCCCTGCGCGCCGGCGACCTCGCCTACCTGCACGTCCACCCCAACGGTGAACCGGGTGACGGCAGGACCGAGCCGGGCCCCGGCATCTCGTTCACCGCCACCGCGCCCAGCGCCGGCTCGTACCGCCTCTTCCTCGACTTCAAGCACGAGGGCGTGGTCCGCACGGCCGCGTTCACCGTCCGGACCGGAGCGGCGACGGCCGCGGACGAGGCCTCGGGCAAGGCCGCGGACGGGCACGCGGGCGAGACGGAAGAGCCGTCGAGTGATCACGGACACTGAGGCGCATCGCATCTCCGGCTGCTGCCGGGTACTAAGCACATAGGTAGTAGTCGGAGATCTGCGCGCAGGAGTCCCTGTTACCCGGGTTACCTGGACTCCTGCTTGGGCTGTCGTGCCACGTTCCGCAAAGCCTTGCGCAGGGCGGCCACTTCGTCCTCGGACATGTTCTCCACGAAGTGAACCAGTGCCGCCGGCCGGTCCTTGCTGGCTCCGAGACCGTCCTCCATGAGCGCGGCGGAGTACGCCTCGCGGCTGCGGACCGGCGTGTACAGCCAGGCACGGCCCTGCTTACCGCGCAGCAACCAGCCCTTGGAGTACAGGATGTTGGTCACGGTCATCACCGTGGTGTACGCGACGGGGCGGACCTTGTTGATGTCGTCGACGACCTCGCGCACCGTCGCCGGGCGGTTCCACGTCCAGAGGCGGTCCATGATCTCCGCCTCGAGGTCCCCCAGCCGCCGCATGGCCCTGACTTCCTTCCGCCACCGATATACGCAGGGCCATAGTAGACGGCAGGAACCGTCACCCTTCGAGTACGTCCGGCGCGATTCCTCCCCCGAGGAAGAGGCTGATACCCCGGACGGGTATGGTGTCTTCGTGTTTGCTCCAGTGGCGGCAGGGATGTAAGGGACCGATGGACCGTGCCTACGATGAGGTGGTGACCCGCCTCGGACAGCTCGCCCGACCGCAGTCCACCGTGCGGTTCGGTGGCCTGCTCGTCTGCGCTCTGCTCCTTGGCCTGCTCGGCATGCACGGTCTCGGCCCGGTCCCGGACATGACTGCCGCCTCCGGTCACCCGCGGACGGCGGCGACCGAACCCATGGGCGTCATGGCGTCCGCGCCGGACGTCTGCGATCACGACGAGGGCGGTTGTACGGGGCACGCCGTGCACGCGGATCCGACGTGTGCCTCCACGTCCGTCGCCGGGCCTCCCGCCCTGATGCCGGTCCTGCTGCCCGACGTGGCGGCCTGTGCCGGGGTGCCTGATGCGCGCACCCTGCCGACCGGCAGCGGTCCCCACGGTGGCCGGGCGCCACCCTCACTCTCCGAACTCCAACTCCTGCGGATCTAGAGCGGCCCGCTCGACGCCGTACGCCCACGAGGCATGTCCCCGAGGCGCGGCGCCGTGCACCGGCATGCCCTTCACCGAATCCGTTCCAGGAGTTCAACCATGACAGCGCAGCGCACGCTCATTCGCCGTACCGCCCTCACCGTGACCGCGGGAGTGGCCGCCCTCGTGCTGACCGCCTGTGGCGGCGGGGGACACGACATGGGGTCCATGGACTCCGAGTCGAGCTCCGGCGAGTCCGCGACCGCCTCGGCCGAGGCCGGCGGCCACAACGACGCGGACGTCTCCTTCGCCACGGAAATGATCCAGCACCACCGTCAGGCCGTAGAGATGGCCGACCTGGCCGACAGCCGTGCCTCCTCGCAGGAGGTCAAGGACCTCGCCACGAAGATCAAGGGCGCGCAGGACCCGGAGATCAAGACGATGTCCGGCTGGCTCAAGGCCTGGGGCGAGGAGGTCCCCGCGGACATGTCCGGGATGGAGGGCATGGAGGGCCATGACATGCCGTCCATGCCCGGCATGATGAGCAGCGAGGACATGGACAAGCTCGACAAGGCGTCCGGCGCCGAGTTCGACAAGATGTTCCTCGAGATGATGGTCGACCACCACGAGGGTGCCATCGAGATGGCCAGGACCGAGAAGGCCGACGGCGAGTACGGTCCGGCGACGAAGCTCGCGGACGACGTGATCGCGGCCCAGACGGCGGAGATCGAGCAGATGGACAAGATGCTCGACAAGAGCTGACTCATCGGCAGGCCATGCCCAGCAACCCCCGCTGGCCTGGGGGCTGTTGGGCATGGCCTGCGTCGCTTCCTGTTCAGTCCCGGACCGAACCGGGCGCGCCGCCCAGCAACAGGGGCCACACGCTGGGCATTTCGCCCACCGGAACCTCGATCAGGGACGGCCCCGGTTCGCCGAGGGACTCCTTGAGCGCCCCGGCGAGCGCGGCCGGACTCCCGGCCCGGACGGCGGGCACCCCGAACGACTCCGCGAGCCGTACGAAGTCCGGGCTCGCCAGCTCGCTGCCGATGAACCGGCCCTCGAACTCGTCCGCCTGGATGCGCCGGACGTTTCCGTAGGCGTTGTCGTTGAAGACCACCGCCGTCACGCCGATGCCGTACTTCCGCGCGGTCGCCAGCTCCTGCATGTTCCAGGAGAAGCCGCCGTCCCCGTTGACCGAGACGACGGCCCGGTCCGGGTGGCCCACCTTCACGCCGAGGGCCGACGGATAGCCGTAGCCCAGGGTGCCCTGGTAGCCCGGGGTGACGAACGTCCCCGGGGTGTGCACGGGATAGCCGACGCCGGCCAGATAGCCCACCTGGGTCAGCTCGTTGACCAGGAAGCCGTCGTCCGGGATCGCCTCCCGCAGGGCGCGGACGTACGACCACTGGGGTTCGACGCTCTCGACCTTCCGGGCGCACCACGCACGCACCTCGGCCAGCTCACCGGGCTGCCACTGCGAGCCGCCGCCGTTCCCGTTCAGTACGGCAAGTACGGCACACAGATCGTCCAGTGCCGTACGGGCGTCGGCGAGCAGCGTGACGTCGGCCCGGCGCGGCGGCCCCAGGTCGGCCGCGTCCGCGTTGACCAGGACGACCTTCGCCCCGGGGGCGGTGGGCAGCGCGGTGCCGCGCGGGGACATGAAGCGGCTGCCCACGACCAGCACCATGTCCGCCGAGGGCAGCAGCCTGGGGGCGGCGAGGCTGGAGAAGGCGAGCGGGTGGTGGGCGGGCACCGCGCCGCCCGCGTTGCGGCTCATGACCACCGGGGCGGACAGTTCCTCGGCGAGCGCGGTGAGCGCGGCACCGGCCCGCGAGGCGAGCACGCCGCCGCCGGCGTACAGCACGGGCCGGTGGGCGGCCCGCAGTACGGCGGCGATCTCCGCGACGGACGCCTCCTCGGGCCGCTCCGGCCGGTCGCCGTCCGGAGCCGGGTCGGCCAGGCGGGTGTCCGCGCGTGCGGTCAACAGGTCCGTCGCGATGGTGAGCGCCACCGGTCTCGGGCGGCCGGACCGCGACTCCCGCACCGCCCGGCGTACGAGACCGGGGATCCGTTCCGCGGACTCGGCCCGCGCCGACCACTTGGTGACCGAGGCCAACACGCCGTCCTGGTCGGGCAGTTCGTGCAGGATGCCCAGGCCCCGGCCGGACAGCGCCGAGGGGATGTCGGCCGCCACGCACAGCATGGGCGACGAGCAGGCGTACCCGGTGGCCACGGCGGTCAGGGCGTTCAGTACGCCGGGACCGGGGACCACCAGACAGACGCCGGGCCGTCCGGTGGTGCGTGCGTACGCCTCCGCCATATGGGCCGCGCCCTGTTCGTGGCGGGCCGCGATGTAGCTGATCGGCCCGCCGGCGTCCCGGGCGCGGGCCAGGGCGTCCAGTACGTGGTCGAGCTGGACGCCCGGCACGCCGAACACATGGCGGACGCCCTCCCGCTCCAACTGCCCGACCAGCGCCTCCGCGCCGCTCAGTTTCATGCGGTGGCCGCCTTGGTCTCGTCGGGTTCCGGTTCGCCGACCCCGTCGCCCTCGGCCCCGGCCACCGGCCGTGACCTGGCGTCCCGGCGGTCCAGCCAGTTCAGTACGGGCACGGTCATCACCGTGGTCACCAGGGCGACGAGGACCAGGGCCGCGAACAGCTCGTCGCTGACGATGCCGGCCGCGAGCCCGATGTTGAGCGCGATGAGCTGCATGAGCCCACGGGCGTTCATCAGCGTGCCGACCCTGACCGCCACCGCGCCGGGTTCACCGCGCAGCCGGGCGGCCGCCCAGCACCCGCCGAACTTGCCGGCCACGGCCAGGACGACGGCAGCCGCCCCGAACGCCATCACGGCGGGATCGGCGAACACGTCGAACCGGGTGTTCAGACCGGAGTAGGTGAAGAACATCGGGACGAAGACCACCTGGGTCACCGACTGGGTGGTGCGCACCACGCGTTCGGACGCCTCGCCGCGCGGCATGGCCATCCCGACGCTGAACGCCCCGAACACGGCGTACAGCTGGATGATGTCGGTGAACCAGGCGGCGCAGAACAGCACGGCGATCGTGAACAGCAGCCGGGTCTCGGCGCTGAGGCCGGGCCGGGTCATGATCCGGGCAAGGAGATGGCGTACCACCAGGAGCATGACGGCCACGAACAGCAGCGAGCCGCCGACCGCCTTCATGATGGGCTCCGCCTCGCCGGAGGCCACGCTGAGCACCCCGGCGAGCAGGATCCAGGCGACCGCGTCGTCGGTGGCCCCGGAGGCCAGGGACAGCGAGCCGTGCCTGGTCCCGGACAGCCCTCGTTCGGTGATGATCCGGGCCAGCATCGGGAAGGCGGTGATCGCCAGGGCGACGCCGACGAACGCGGCCGTCACCCAGACCGAGACACCGTCCACGAAGATGCCGACATGGCCGTGGGCCGCGACGGTCAGTCCCACGCCCAGTGCGAGCGGGACCAGCACTCCGGCCGAGGAGACCGCCACGGCCGTGCCGGCCAGTCCCCGGCCGGCGTGTGCCCTGAACTCGTATCCGGCGTGGAACATCAGCGCCACGAGACCGATCTGCCCGGCCACGTACAGCACCGGTTTCAGCTCCGGCGGGAAGACCGCGTCGGACACTCCGGGGGCGAGCAGCCCGAAGAGGGAGGGGCCGAGCAGCACCCCGGCGATCATCTCGCCGACCACGGGCGGCTGGCCGAAGCGGGCTGCCACCAGGACGACCAGACGGCAGGTCAGCAGGATCACGACGGCGGCCGCGAAGAACGCGGGAGCGAGCTCTGTGGGAGTCATCGTCCGGCCCTCCCCAGCGGCTGCCGTGGGCTGCCGGAGGCGGCGGACGGTTCGAGGTCGTCGGACGGCAGTGCGGCGAAGTGGTTCCGGCACAGTCCCTGGCGCCGCGCGTCCCACACCATGTAGCTGCCCAGGACGAGTTGTACGAGACTGCGCGGGATCCCGGCCCAGCGGTCGCCGAGCCGCATCGCTGTGAGCCGGGCCGTCCGGCGGGCCGGACCCCAGGCCACCCCGTCGGTGGTGCGCGGAACGAGGAGACAGGGACCACGGCTGGGCAGCGACCGGGTGTGCTCCGCCGAGGAGGCCAGCCGGAAGCGGCGCAGCACCTCCTCGGCGGCGACCCGCATGGTCAGAACGGCGAAGCCGCGGGCCGGGCACGGTCGGTTGGCGGTCACCCCGAAGGGGATGAAGGACGCGGGCCGGTCGGCCGCGGACAGCCATCGGTCCGGGTCGAAGCGCTCGTGGGCGGCGGTGCCCGACCGCTGGTACTCGGGGTAGTTGAACAGCAGAACCGAGCCCGAGGGGATGGGCGGCTGTCCGTTCCGCGGGATCTCGCCGGTCGAGATCCGGTGGGCCACACCGAACAGCGGGAAGTGCTGAAGCGTCTCGTTGACGACCCGGTCCAGATAGCCGGCGTCGTGCTCCTCGGCCAGCAGCCGTTCCTGCACCGGTTCGTGCGTGGCGAGTGCGAGCAGCAGATGGGCCATCCCCTCCGACATCTGCACGACGGCGGTGTTGAAGAAGGTGCCCTGGAGGTAGTACGCCTTCTCCTCGTCCGAGAACAGGGACGGCAGCGGCACCGGCGGGGGAGCGGTGGCGAGCCGGTCGCGCAGATACGCGGTGAGCCGCTCCCGTCGGTCCATGTGCCGCAGGCTCGTGCACTTCAGGGCGCTGACCACGTCGTCGGCGTTGCCGACGATCAGGTCCCGGACGTGGCGCGGGCACGGTTCGCGGAAGACCACCTCGTAGTAGACCTCGGCCCAGACCGGCATCATCAGGTCGCGCAACCGGACTTGACGCGACCGGGCTTGATGCGACCGGGTGGCGAACTTCCTTTCCTGGCCGCCGAGTTCGTCGCGGTTGTCGCGTTCATCGAGTTCGTCGAGAACGCGGCGGGTGCAGCGGCCGACCAGTTCCGTCCACTGCTCTCTGGAGAGCCCGGCCAGGATCTGCCGGGTCGTCCTGGCCACCTCGTCGTAGCGCGGACCCGGTTCCAGGTGTTCCTGGTGCACCTCGGGGCCGGGCGAGAGCCAGTACCAGAACAGGTCGGACAGCGCGGCGCCCCGACTGCGGCCGTTGGCCGCGGGATGCCCGTACACCTGCTTGAACTCCTCGGCGGGCACCTCCCGGCTGGGCGCGGGGATGCCCTCCTCTCCGTTGACCCGGGCGAAGATGCGGACGCGCAGCGCGACCACCGACCTGGGCAGCCAGTACGGGAGACTCGCCGCCGCGGCCGTGGCCGTACCGGCGATCAGCCATCGCTTGCGGCTCATGGCGTCACCCCGCCGTGCCAGGCGTCCCGCGGCCCGGCCGATAGCGGGTCCACCGGGGCCTGGCCCCAGCCCGGCCCCCACGCCGGGGCCCGGACCAGATCCGGTGTCAGGTCCGCGAGGCCGGACGCGCCGCACAGCGCCATGGCGTCGTCCACCTCCTCGCGCAACAGCTCGAGGAGCCGCCGTACGCCCTGCTCACCGCCCTCGGCCAGCGCCCACATCACCGGGCGGCCGATCCCGGCGGCGGACGCGCCGAGCGCCAGCGCCTTGACCACGTCGGTGCCCCGCCGCACGCCGCCGTCCAGCACGATCGGGATCCGGCCGCCGACCGCGGCGACCATCTCCGGCAGGAGTTCGAGGGTGGCGGGGACGGTGTCGAGCTGTCGGCCGCCGTGGTTGGACAGCAGCAGCCCGTCGATACCGTGCCGCACCGCCAGACGGGCGTCCTCGGGGTGCAGCACGCCCTTCAGCAGGATCGGCAGCGAGGTGGTCTCGCGCAGCCGGTCGATGTGGTCCCAGGAGAGCTCGGGGGACATGGCGATCTGCCGTACGTGTCCGCTCTCGCCGTCCCGCAGGTCGACCAGGTTCTCGCAGCGCAGACCGGGCGGCAGGTCGTGGAAGGCGTTACGGCGGTTGCGTTCGTTCGCGCCCAGCACGGCGGAGTCGACGGTGACCACCAGTGCGGTGCATCCGGCGTCGGTGGCCCGGCGCACCAGGGCGTCGGTGATCTCAGGATCGGGCTGGATGTACAGCTGGAACCAGAGGGGAACATCTCCGCCGACGGCACGGGCCGCGTCGGCGACCTCGCCCACCGCCACCGTGGACGCCATGCTGACGATCATGATCGCACCGGCTGAGGCAGCGGCACGTGCGGTGGCCAAT
Source organism: Streptomyces sp. NPDC050704 (assembly GCF_040654355.1). Taxonomy (NCBI): domain Bacteria; kingdom Bacillati; phylum Actinomycetota; class Actinomycetes; order Kitasatosporales; family Streptomycetaceae; genus Streptomyces; species Streptomyces sp. NPDC050704. The sequence goes on from NZ_JBFAHW010000040.1 coordinate 69,697, forward strand.
TCGCCTTCAGAGTCGACGAGTTTGTGGAAGGCGGTCGGCGACAGCAGGACCGGCAGGTCGGCGCGACCGCCGAACAGGGTGACGCCCAGCTGCCGTTCGGCGCTGCCGCGCAGCACGCGGGGCAGCAGCCGCAGCCTGGTGAACGCCTCTTCGTTGGCCCGTACGGTGATCTCGTCGCGCGCCCCGCCGGCGATGAAGTCGGCGTAGACCGGGTCCAGTTTGGCCGTCGCCGCGGATTCGAAGTCCCGGACGTTCAGCATCATGGCGGCGTCACCGGTCCGCGGTGGCCGGCCGGACGGCCGGCTCGCCATCCGGTTCGGCGGCCGTTCCGGAGACCTCAAGTTCGCGGGCGAAGAAGCGGGCGAGCGGGGCGTGATGAACCTCCGGGTCGTCCCACTCGTTCTCCAGGTTCTCGGCCATGTGATGGATGCCGAGCAGTTCACCGTCCCGGAAGTGGCGGATCACCGGGTGCAGGTAGGAGGCGTCGAAGGCGTCGTCGACCGAGTTCTGGGCGGTGCGGCGCACGGTGATGTCGAAGGGGTCGACCTTGTCGTGGTCGGGGCCGTACTCCAGGGTGACGGTGAAGTAGTCGCGCCCCTCGGTGAGTTGACTGCCGTGGGCGTGCTCGACCGGCACCTCCTCGTGGTAGCGGGCCTGCTCACCGGGCACCATGACCACCAGGTCCCCGAGCACGCCGAACTGCTGCCACAGCGCCGAGCTGCGGTTGGTGCGGGCCACCACCGCGTCCGCGAGCGCGGCAGGCGCCGGGTCGAGCGGCAGCCGGGGCCAGGGCCGGTCGTGATGGCGCTCGTCGAGGATGCGGCTCAGGGCGCGTACGGCGTAACGGAAGCCGTGGATGAACCCGCCGGTGGACTTCTTGAAGTCGCGCTGCTGCATCAGCGTGCCGGCGAAGTACAGGCCGGGCACGTTCACCGACTCGTACGCCGGACTGAGGGCGGGGAAACGGCCGTTGATGGCCATCTCGGGCGCGCAGCCGGGGCCGAAGACCGACGCGTCGAAGCGGAAGCCGGTGCACACGATGATCCGGTCGTAGCTCAGTTCCTTCACGACCTCGTCGGCCCGGGAGAAGCTGAACCGCACCCGGTACCGACCGGCAGCCCCCGCCGCGTCGCCGTCCTTGGCGATCGACAGCACCTCGCCGTCCAACAGGGCGTTCTGCGACTTGAGTTGGTAGGTGTCCAGGAAGTTGTTGTTGACGGCGCGGACATGGCCGACGTAGTGGGTGTTCCAGGCCATGCGTATCGAATGCGGTCCGGCCACATGGATCACCGCCGCGGTCTCGACGAGACTGTCCGCCGTCTCCAGCGCGGAGTTGCCCTTGCCGAGGATCAGCACGCGCTGGTCGGTGAAGTCCTCGGGATCCACGGAGACGGTGGCGTAGTCGTCGGCGGTCTCGATACCGGGGATGTCGGGGGTGTTGGGCAGGGTGAGTCCGGTGGCCATGATCAGCCGCCGGGCGTGGTGCTCGTGCCCGTGCTGGTCGGTGACGGTGAAGTGGCCGTCGTCCTCGCGCCGGACTCTTTCGACCCGGGTGTCGTACGCGATGTCCAGCTTGAAGGCCTCCGCGAAGTCGGCCAGATAGCGCACCAGGTCGTCGGCGTGCGGGAAGTAGCGCTTGCTGTAGCGCGTGAAGAGCAGGCCGGGGTCCGGGGACAGCAGGGAGTTCCAGTCCATCCGCAGGTTCAGCTCGGGGTCGTCGGTACCGGTGTGCGGCTTGTTGATGGAGATGAGCGTGCGATGGCGGGGGAAGGTCCGGAAGAAGGTGCCCGGGGCGCTGCCGCTCTCCAGAATCCGGTACGAGTGCCCGGCGGCCTGCAGTAACTGACCGAGCTGGAGTCCCGCGGGACCGCCGCCGACAACGAGGTGGTCAAGAAGCTTGCTCCGCACGATTTTCTCCTTCTGCTGCTGGCATGGATGCGCGCGTGACGGCGGTATGTGGTGCGGGCGCCGTCGTGCGGGGGCGGCGTCCGGGCGCGGCGATGCGGTGAGCGCCCGTGCTGTCGGCCGGGAGCACCGTGATGGGGACCGCTGAATGGCGCGGACCGGTCGGCGGGGACCGGCTCAGCGGCGATGCGGGGACGTTCGGTGGGGCGGAGCGCTCGAGATCAGTGACGTGACCGTGGTGGTCTTGGCGTGCTGATTCGGAGGGTGGCTCGGGAAACGGTGCTGGTTGCTGCGGTGACCGAGGGCGGTGCAGTCGTACGGGACGTCACGGGCATAACGGACCCTTCGCCGTCTGACCTCTCAAGACCTCTCGTTGAATCCTCAAGCGGAACCGTAGTGACCGGAAGAACACGTTGGCAACGGCCGTATTGCGCCATCGCGGACGCGGCGCCCGGGGAGCCGTAAGAGTTCCGTCATCTCCTGGCCGGGGTTGGCGGGGCCGCCGACCCCGTTGAATGGGATCGACGGAATCCGAGAGACCGGCTGGGGTGGGACGCGTGTTCAGGGCATTGGGTAAACCGCTGGTCGTGGGGTTGCTGACGGTGGCGATCGTGGCTGTCGGTGTCGGGCTGTACTGGTTCCAGCCGTGGAAGCTGTGGGAGGACGAGACCGTACAGGAGGCTCTTCCCGGGGCGGCGAGCACGCCGACGCCCGCGGCGGCCCCCTCGGACTCCACGTCGGCCGAACCGGTCGAACCGGCAGGTCCGCAGACCTTGGCGAGCGGTGGCCTGATCAGTCACGAACACGAGACGTCCGGCACGGCGAAGGTGATCCGGCTGGCCGACGGCTCGCACATCCTGCGGCTGGAGGGCCTCGACACCAGCAACGGTCCTGACCTGCGCGTCTGGCTGACCGACGCGCCCGTGAAGGAGGGCCGGGCCGGCTGGGGCGTCTTCGACGACGGCAAGTACGTCAGCCTCGGCAAGCTGAAGGGCAACAAGGGCGACCAGAACTATGCCCTGCCCGCCGACGTCGACCCGGCCGCCTATACGAGCGTGAGCATCTGGTGCGACCGCTTCGACGTCTCGTTCGGCGCGGCGGAGCTTGCCCGGGCCTGAGCCTGAGTCCGGTGGGGGTTGGTTCAAGGGCCGAGGGCTGAGCGCCGACGGGTGTCGCGGGCGCGGTCAGGGCGTCAGCCTGTCTTCCGCCCCCACCGGGTGTCGATACGCTCCCACTCCGCGTCCCACTGCTCCATGCGCCGCCGGTCCAGGCGAGCACGCACCAGCCAGGCGGCGCCCAGTACGACCCCGCCCACGCTCGCCGACGCCAGCACGCCGAGCAGGGCCGCGTGGAGCCGTGCCTCCCCGGCGCCGACGGGCGCGGCCGTGAGCGCGCCGCTCCGGTCGGTCCACACGGTGACCCGGTCACCGGCCGGGGTACCGGGAACCACCCTGACCTCGTCCGTACGGGTCGAGCCGTCCGGCGCGGTCCAGCGGACGGTGGCCCACACCCGTTGGTCGCTGCCCACCCGGGCGAGGACCTCGCCCTCGGCGTTCTCGGCGAGCACGGCCGAGACCGCGCGGCTCTCGGCCCGCCGCCGGTCGGCGTCCGCCTCGACCGCGGCCGCCGCTCCAAGGCCCGCGAGCAGACCGGCCAGCAGTGCCAGCACCCACCCGGCGAGCACTATCCAGGCCTCAAGGACGTCGCTGCGCCGCCTGAGCGGATTGCGTCGCCACCGCCACCACCGCACGTTCGCGCATCGTGACGCCGTCACGGGCCGACACCCCCTTGTGTGAGCACCGACAGCACATCTCCAGTGTGCTACCGAGACGGCGAGAAGTCCCCGGTGAGATCCCGACGAGCATGCTTTCCAGCGGACAGCGGATGAGGAGCCGGTTGTACGAGCTCGTGACCTGGCGGTCGGATACGAAACGAGGAGACGGGCGAATGTTCCGCTCATTCGAACAGATGCACCTGTCGGGTCTGCCACTCTTGTCTACCGTGCGTCAGGAAGACGTCATCGGCGCGTCAAGGGCAGAGGAGAGCGCGTGACACGGCTGGAGATCCCCGACGAGTATGTGGCGGGGTACACCCAGATCCTGGCCGACGTCTGCGCCACCGGCCGCCGCCTGACCCGCGACGAGTTGGAGTCGCTACGGGTCCAGGGAGAGCGGGCCGCGGAGGCGGGGTTCGGACTGCGGGCCCTCGTGCGACGGCATCTGTCCGCGACCCGCGAAGCCTGGCCCAGTCCCACACCCGCCGAGAGCGGCCGCCTGCTGGCCGCGGTCGAGCAGGCGGTGGACGCCTTCGCCGAAGGGCACGAGCGGGCGCAGAAGCTCGCGGTGCGTCAGGAGGAGGCCGCCCGCCGGGAGTTCATCGACGACCTGCTCTACGGCCGGAGTGACCTGGGACGGCTGGCCGAGCGCGCCGTACGCTTCGGGCTGCTCCTCTCCGGGGCCCACGCGGTCGCCGTGGCCCAGAGCCGCGAACCGGTCGACGACGCCCATCCGGCCACCCGGCACGTGGAGAGCGCACTCGTCAGCCGGTTCGGTGAGCGGCGCATCCTGCTCACCACCAAGGAAGGCCGGCTCATCTGCGTCGCGCCCAGTGACCAGGAGGAAGTGCTGACCTTCTTCGCCAAACAGGCACACGCGGCCACCGACGGTGGCCAGGTGGCCATCGGACGCCCTCACCCGGGCGCCGGAGGCGTCGTCCACTCTTACGAGGAGGCCCTCAACGCTCTCGACCTGGCCGCCCGGCTGCATCTCGACGAACCCGTGCTGCGCGCCGTGGACCTCCTCGTCTATCCGGTACTCACCCGCGACCGGCAGGCGATGGCCGACCTCGTACTCAACACCCTGGGTCCGCTGAGATCGGTGCGGGGTGGCGCGGGAACCCTCATCGAGACGCTGGCCGCGTACTTCGACACGGGGTGCGTCGCGGCCGAGGCGGCCCGTCGCCTCAATCTGAGCGTGCGTGCGCTCACGTACCGGCTGGAACGCATCCACAAGGTCACCGGCGCCAACCCGGCGGATCCCGTGCACCGTTACACCCTGCAGACCGCGGTGATCGGCGCGCGGCTGCTGGGTTGGCCGGACAGGGAAGTGTGACGGAGCCCTCCAGTTGGCCGAGGCCCGGCAGCCATCCAGAACCCGACTCTGCTTATGACGGCCATTGCTCCGGACCGGCAGAGCGCACAGGATGGAGTGTGGGTCAGAGTCCCGCCGTGCAAGCCGCACAGGGGGACAGGGCAGCGGGCCCCGGATCACACTGGCACGGGCCCATGGGGGATGGGGGAGCGATGTTTTTCGTGGTGATCACCGGCGGAGTGCTGGCCACGATCGTGGCCTGGGCGACGGTGGTTCTCGTCCGGCGGGACCGCCGACGGCCCGCACTCGGCCCGGAGGCGCACCGGATCGAGGCCGCCGCCACTCGCGGTATCCGGGACGCGCGCCGCCATGCCCGGTCCCTCAACCACATAGGCGGGGCCGGGGGAATCGACCGCCTCGACAACGGCGGCACCGGTGGCAGCGGGGGACGGTAGGGACTCGAAGCGTTGACGCCGGCGAGCGCCGTCGGTGAGCACCGCGGCGGTCACGGCTCAGCGCAGGCGCTTGTCGAAGAACGCCATTGTCGCGTCCATCGAGGCCGGCCACTGCGGTGCGAACGTGTGGCGCTCGCCCTGGTACACCCGGAACTCGACGTCCTTGCCCGCCTCCTTGAGCGCGGCGACCGTCTGCCTCGACCAGGCGATGGGACAGGACTCGTCCGCGGTGCCGTGGTGGATCAGCAGTGGCTCGGTCACCCGGTCGAAGTACGTGACGGGCGAGGCTTCCCTCCAGAACCTCGGGTTCTCCTTGGGGGTGCCGTGCTTCGCGTCGATCTCGGCGACGACCGGGTCGCCGTCACCGCGCTGGAAGTGGTCGATGTTCTCGGCCGGACGTGAGCTCACCGGTGCGAAGACCACGGCGGCGTCGACCAGACCGGGGGCCACGACCAGCGTGTTGTAGACGACGCCGCCGCCCATCGACCGCCCGAGCAGGCCGATCCGGTCGCCGTCGATCTCCGGACGACCGGACGCGCGCAGCGCCTTGACGGCGCCGATGACGTCCTCGGTGTAGCCGAGGCGGAGGTTGACGTCGTTGTCGGGGTCGTCGTCGGAGCGGGCGTGGTTGCGGTAGTCGGTGTGCAGGACCACATAGCCGTTGCGGGCCAACAGCTCCTGCTCCCGTGCCAGTCCGCGGCCGCTGGTGTAGACGGCTGGGTCGATGTACCCGTGCGCCAGCACCAGCGCCGGGAAGGGCCCCTTGCCCCGGGGGATGTTCATGATTCCCGAGATCGTCAGCCCGTTGGCCTCGTACGTCACCTCGTACCCGGTATAGGCGTCGGTCCGGGCGCGTACGTCGCCGAGCCGGAGGTCCGAGCCCCGGTGCTCGCGTGCGATCAGGCCCGGAATGGACACCGGGTTGGCCGGAGACGCGGTCGGTCTTGGTGTCCTGCTCGGCGTCTCGGTCGCGGCCCGGGCCGGCGGCGTCGTGTCGGTGGGCGCGGTGTCGGTGTCGCCGTCCCCCGTGCAGCCCACAGCGGCCACCAGGAGCAGCCCGGCGGCGACCCGGGCCATGTCCCGTAACCGCATGCGGCCCATTATCCCCCGACCGGCCGTGCTGTGGGGCGGTCGGCGAGATGTGGGGCGGCTCCGGAAGAAGGCGGGCCGTTCGTCGGGCGCGGGCGAGGGCGAAGTAGCGCAGCCACACGTAGCCGAGGGAGAACGAGCAGCCCGTACTCGGTGAACTGCCGGAAGGTGACGCCGACCCGGCCGCGGGTGTTCCGGACCGGGCACCAGGAAGAAATCACACAGCTGTACCGTTGTGCTCGTTGACGGCCGAGCGGTGCCCGATCCGGGACCGCGAACGCGAGGCCGGCCGGACCACGGGTCCGCCGAGCCGGAAGGGTGGAGGTGGCGCAGGTGCGAACCGTGTCCCGCCGCCCCGTCGCGACGCTCGTCCCGCGCCGCCGCGTGCACCTGTACACCAGGCCGCACATCGACCTGCTCCGCGTGGCCGGCGCGCTCTGTCGTTCCTGACCTGTAGCCCTTGGGCCGCACCCTCCCTCTGAGGGCCGGCTTCCTCGTACGGTCGATCAGGAAGGCACATCTCCCGTGTCCTCAGCACCTTCTGCCCTGCCCTCCGCACTCCATCTCGCCGTCGCGCTCGACGGCGCCGGCTGGCACCCGGCCGCCTGGCGCGAGCCGGTGGCCCGCCCCCGGGACCTGTTCACCGCCGGATACTGGGCGGACCTCGTCACCGAGGCCGAACGCGGTCTCCTCGACTTCGTGACGATCGAGGACGCGCTCGGACTCCAGTCCTCGCACGCCACGGAACCCGACGGACGCACCGACCAGGTCCGCGGCCGCCTCGACGCGGTCCTCATCGCCGCCCGCGTCGCCCCACTGACCCGCCACATAGGACTGGTGCCGACCGTGGTGGCCACCCACACAGAGCCCTTCCACATATCGAAGGCGATCGCCACCCTCGACTATGTGAGCACCGGCCGCGCGGGCGTACGGGTCCAGGTGTCGGCACGCCGGAACGAGGCCGCCCACTTCGGCCGTCGCACGTTCCCGCGGATCCGGGGCGAGGACGGCGAAAGCCTGGACAGCCCGGCCGTACGGGAGTTGACGGCCGACCTCTTCGACGAAGCCGCCGACTACATAGAGGTGGTGCGGCGGCTGTGGGACAGCTGGGAGGACGACGCGGAGATCCGGTCCGTCGCCACCGGCCGCTTCATCGACCGGGACAGGCTGCACTACATCGACTTCGAGGGCCGGCACTTCAGCGTCAAGGGCCCCTCCATCACACCCCGGCCGCCGCAGGGTCAGCCGCTCGTCGGCGCCCTCGCCCACGAGTCGGCGACCGGCGCGCCGTTCCGGCTGCTGGGCCGCTCGGCCGACATCGGGTATGTCACCCCGCACGACGCCGACCAGGCACGCGCCGTCGTCGCCTCGGTCCGCGCCGAACAGGACGCGGCCGGGCGAGCGGAGGAGCCCCTGCACCTCTTCGGCGACCTCGTCGTCTTCCTGGACGAAGACCCCGCCGTAGCCGCGGCCCGCAGGGAGCGCCTCGACGCCCTCGCGGGTCACCCGTACCGCAGCGACGCCAGGATCTTCACCGGCACCCCAGCCCAACTGGCGGACGTGCTACAGGAGTTGGGCCAAGCCGGACTGACCGGCTTCCGGCTGCGCCCGGCCGTGGTCGGCCACGACCTCCCCGCCATCACGCGAGGCCTGGTCCCCGAACTCCAGCGCCGGGACGCCTTCCGGCGCTCGTACGAGGCCGACACCCTGCGCGGACTGCTGGGACTCGCCCGACCCGCCAACCGCTACGCCGCAGCGGACCCGGCCAAGGCCGCCAACCCGGCCGACACCGCCGACGCCGTCACCACCGCCTGAGCCGGAAGGACCCACGACCATGAGCAAGCCGCTCAAGCAGATCCACCTCGCGGCCCACTTCCCCGGCGTCAACAACACCACCGTGTGGAGCGACCCCGAGGCAGGCAGCCACATCGAGTTCAGCTCCTTCGCGCACTTCGCGCGCACCGCCGAACGCGCCAGGTTCGACTTCCTCTTCCTCGCCGAGGGGCTGCGGCTGCGCGAACAGGGCGGAAAGATCTACGACTTGGACGTCGTCGGCCGCCCCGATACCTTCACCGTCCTGAGCGCGCTCGCCGCCGTCACCGAGCGCCTCGGACTGACCGGCACCATAAACTCCACCTTCAACGAGCCGTACGAGGTGGCCCGCCAGTTCGCCAGCCTGGATCACCTCTCCGAGGGTCGCGCCGCCTGGAACGTCGTCACCTCCTGGGACGCCTTCACCGGCGAGAACTTCCGCCGGGGCGGCTTCCTGCCGCAGGACGAGCGGTACTCCCGGGCCAAGGAGTTCCTGGCCACCGCGAACGAACTCTTCGACTCCTGGCACGGGAACGAGATCGTCGCCGACCAGGAGAGCGGCACCTTCCTGCGGGACGCCAGGGCCGGCGCCTTCGTCCACCGGGGCCAACACTTCGACATCGAGGGGCAGTTCAACGTCCCGCGCTCCCCGCAGGGCCGCCCGGTGGTCTTCCAGGCCGGCGACTCCGAAGAGGGCCGCGAGTTCGCCGCCGCCAGTGCCGACGCGATCTTCAGCCGGTACGCCACCCTCAAGGAAGGCCAGGAGTTCTACACGGACGTCAAGGGCCGCCTGCCCCGCTACGGCCGCACGTCCGGCCAACTCCTCATCCTGCCCGCCGCGACCTTCGTCCTCGGTGACACGGACGCCGAGGCGGCGGAGCTCGCTCACGAGGTGCGGCGGCAGCAGGTCAGCGGCGCCACCGCGATCAAGCACCTGGAGTTCGTCTGGAACCGCGACCTGTCCGCGTACGACCCGGAAGGCCCGCTCCCCGACATCGACCCCGACCTCGGTGAGCACACCATCGCGCGAGGCCGTGCCCAGGTCCGGATGTACCGCGACCCGCTGGCCACCGCCCGGGAGTGGCGGGAGCTCGCGGCCGCCAACAAGTGGTCCATCCGCGACCTGGTCATCGAGACCGGCAACCGCCAGTCCTTCGTCGGCTCCCCGGCGACGGTCGCCGACAGCATCAACGACTTCGTCCAGGCCGACGCCAGCGACGGCTTCATCCTCGTCCCGCACATCACCCCCGGCGGCCTCGACGGCTTCGCCGACACGGTCGTCCCCCTCCTCCAGGAGCGCGGAGTCTTCCGTACGGAGTACGAGGGCACGACCCTGCGCGACCACCTGGGTCTGGCCCACCCCGACGCCGTCCCTGACTCAGACGCCGAGACCGACGCACGGGGCGTGCGGACCGCGTCATGAGTCCCGACCCCGTCCCGTCCGTGTCCACGTCCACCCACCGCTGAGGAGTACAGCCACTCATGCCCGACATCCCCCTCGGCGTCCTCGACCTGGTCCCGGTCTCGTCCGGCTCCACCGCGGCCGAGGCGCTGCGCAACTCGATCGACCTGGCCCAGCGGACCGAAGGGTTCGGTTACGCCCGCTACTGGTTCGCCGAGCACCACCTGAACCCGGGTGTGGTCGGCACCTCACCGGCGGTCGTCCTCGCCCTGACCGCCTCCGCGACCTCGACGATCCGGCTCGGCTCCGGTGCCGTACAGCTGGGCCACCGCACGGCCCTGTCCACGGTCGAGGAGTTCGGTCTCATCGACGCGCTGCACCCCGGGCGCCTCGACCTGGGTCTCGGCCGCTCCGGCGGCCGCCCGCCCGGTGCGCGCGCCACCCCGCTGCCGGCCGCGACCCCCGTCGTCGACGGCCGCGCCCCCAACGGGCTGCTGATCCCGCCACCGTTCTCCCTCGCGCACCTGCTCGGCTCGCCCAGGGTCGCCCTCCAGCTCAAGCTGCTCAGGCAACCGAACGCCGAGCCGCAGGACTACGGCGAGCAGGTCGGCGACATCCTCGCGCTGCTGGCCGGTACGTACCGGTCGGCGGACGGCATCGAAGCACATGTCGTCCCGGGCGAGGGCGCCGACGTACAGGTGTGGATCCTGGGCAGCAGCGGGGGAGAGAGCGCCGAGGTCGCGGGGCGCAACGGCCTGCGGTTCGCGGCGAACTACCACATCAGCCCGGCGACCGTACTGGAGGCGGCGGAGGGCTACCGTGCCGCCTTCCAGCCGTCCGAGGTGCTCGAAAAGCCCCATCTCAGCGTCTCCGCCGACGTCGTGGTCGCCGAGGACGACGAAACGGCCCGTGAACTCGCCGCCGGCTACGGCCCGTGGGTCCGCAGCATCCGTACGGCCGAGGGCGCGATCCCGTTCCCCACCCCCGAGGAGGCCCGCGCCCAGGCCTGGACCGACGCGGACCGGGCCCTGGTCCAGGACCGCCTCGACACCCGGTTCGTCGGCTCCCCGGGCCGGGTCGCCGACCAGCTGGCACAGCTTCAAGAAGCCACCGCCGCCGACGAGTTGCTGATCACGACCATCACCCACGACCACGCCGACCGGGTCCGGTCCTACGAACTGCTGGCCGAGGAGTGGCGACGGAGGTGAGTCGACGGCAGCCGTGACGGAAGGTTTCAGCCACCCACCTGGCTTGTTCCGGATGCCTAATGGGACCATTCTTGTACGCATGGTGACATTGCCGCGCGATGAAGGGCGAGCGGCCACGGCCGGTGACGCCATGGCGGTGGTCGACGCGCACGGCATGGTCACGGGCTGGAGTGAAGGAGCGCGCCTGCTCACGGGGTACACCGCCGAGGAGGTCACCGGCCGGCCGGCGGCGGAGCTGGTGGACGGCGATCCGGCCGGACTCTGGCGGGCCCTGCGGGCGGGTGACGGGGCGGGCGAGGCCGTGGTCGTGGCCGTACGTCATCGCGACGGGCACCGCCTGGAGCTGGCTCTCCGGGCGTGCCCGGTGCAGGGGGAGCAGCCGTCGTACGTGATCACCGCGGAGCCGGACGAGCGGGAGCGGATGCTCGGTGACCTGGCGTTCCAGCAGGCATCCATGTCGATGTCCGTCTTCGACACCGGGCAGCGTTATCTGCGGATGAACGAGGCGGGATGCCAGGTCATGGGGCAGCCCTGGGAGGTGTTCCGGCACCGCTACTTCCCGGACACCGTGGAGGACGCCGAGCACAGCCGCGGCTTCCTGCGCCATCTGGAGATCGTGGTGGAGACCGGGAAGCCGGTCCACTACGAGAGCTGGACCCGCTCGCCGTCCGGCCGGCGTATGCATGCCTGGAACATCGAGATGTGGCCGGTGCGGGACGACTCCGGAGAGCTGCTCGGCACCGCCCTCGCCGCGTTCGACAGCAGTGAGCAGCACTGGGCGCGCCAGCGCCTGGCCATGCTGAACGAGGCCGCCGAGTCCATCGGCACGAAGCTGGACGTCGTGCACACCGCACAGCAACTGGCCGAGCTGGTCGTTCCCCGGCTCGCGGACTTCGCCAGCGTGGACCTGCTGGACCGGGTGCTCGCGGGCGAGGAGCCCATCGAGGGCAGGGCGGACGCCGACGTGGAGCTGCGCCGGGTCGCGCACCACTCCCTCACGCCCGGAGTGCCCGAGGCCGCGATCGATCTGGGTGCGGCGGACGTGTATCCGCCGTCCTCGCCGCCCGCCCGTGCGCTGGCTTCGGGCGACGTGGTGCTCACCCGGACCGGCTCGCCGGACCTCGACACATGGTTCGCGCACCACGACGCCCGGTCCGCCAGGCTGCGCGACGCGAAGGACCACGACCTCTCGCTGATGGCCGTACCGCTGGTGGCGCGCGGTACGACGCTGGGCGTGGCGGTCTTCGTACGACTGCTGACCCCCGAGTCGCCCGACCCCTTCGACGGCGACGACGTGTCGCTGGCGCGGGAACTGGCCAGCCGCGCGGCCGTCTGCGTGGACAACGCCCGCCGCTACACCCGGGAGCGCACGACCGCGCTGGCCCTGCAGCGCAGCCTGCTGCCCCAGCTGATGGCCGGGCAGGCGGCGGTCGAGTTCGCCTCCCGCTACCTCCCGGCGCTGTCGCAGGCGGGCGTGGGCGGCGACTGGTTCGACGTGATCTCGCTCTCCGGGACCCGGGTGGCGCTGGTTGTCGGAGACGTCGTCGGACACGGCATCCACGCCTCCGTCACCATGGGGCGGCTCCGCACGGCCGTATGGACCCTGGCCGACGTCGACCTGCCGCCGGACGAGCTGCTCACGCACCTGGACGACCTGGTCGGGCACCTGGGGGCCGACGAGAGCGCGGTGACCGGCGAGATCGGCGCCACCTGCCTGTACGCGGTGTACGACCCGGTGTCCCGCCACTGCACCATCGCCGCCGCCGGGCACCCGCCGCCCGTGCTCCTGCTCCCGGACGGCACCGTCCAGATCGTCGAGGTGTCCGCGGGGCCGATGCTCGGCGTCGGCGGGCTCCCGTTCGAGGCCACCGAGCTGGACGTGCCCGAAGGCGCCGTACTCGCCCTCTACACGGACGGTCTCGTCGAGGCCCGTGATCTCGACGTGGACACGGGCACCGCCGCGCTGTGCACGGCCCTGGCGGTCCCGGCCGAAACCCTGGAGGACGCCTGCGACAACGTCCTCAAGGCCCTGCTCCCGGAGCGCCCCGCGGACGACGTGGCCCTGCTGCTGGCCCGTACCCGTGCCCTGGACGCCGAACAGGTCGCCGCCTGGGACCTGGCCGCCGATCCGGCGGTGGTCGCCACCGCCCGGCAGTACGCCACCGAGCAGCTGACCCGCTGGGGACTCGACGAGGCCGCCTTCGTCACCGAACTCGTGGTGAGCGAACTGGTCACCAACGCCATCCGCTACGGCGGCTCCCCGATCCAGCTGCGGCTCATCCGCGACCGGGCCCTCATCTGCGAGGTCTCCGACGCCAGCAGCACCTCGCCCCACCTGCGCCGGGCCCGCACCTACGACGAGGGCGGGCGCGGCCTCCTGCTCGTCGCCCAGCTCACCGACCGCTGGGGCACCCGGCCGAGCGGCACCGGAAAGACGATCTGGGCGGAACAGGCACTGCCGACGGCCCAGTGAGCGGGCAGCGGCGATGGTGCATTGGCGGGACACCGGGCAGCAGGGAGCATGCCCTGCGCGGTCGAGCCTCGTCCTCGTTCAGTCCCGGCCGACGTAGTCGCGCAGCGCCTGGGAGCGGGAGGGGTGGCGCAGCTTCGACATCGTCTTGGACTCGATCTGGCGGATGCGCTCGCGGGTGACCCCGTACACCTGGCCGATCTCCTCCAGGGTCTTGGCCTGCCCGTCATGGAGCCCGTACCGCAGGGAGATGATGCCTGCCTCGCGCGGGGTCATATGAGAGAGGACGGCCTGGATGGTCTCCTTGAGCAGCTGGAACGTCACCATGTCGAAGGGGGAGACGGTCTCGCTGTCCTCGATCACGTCACCGAGCTCGGTGTTTCCGTCCTCGCCCAGCGGCATGTGCAGCGAGACGGGCTCCTTGACGTATCCGTCGAGTTCGATGATCTTGGCGACGGGCAGGTCCAGCTTCTCCGCCAGTTGCTCCAGCGAGGGCTCGACGCCCAGTTCCTGGAGCAGTTCCCGACGGAGCCGGGCCACTTTGTTGATGATCTCCACCGCGTGGACCGGAATGCGGATGGTCCTGCTCTGATCGGCCAGGGCGCGGGTCAGCGCCTGCCGGATCCACCAGGTCGCATAGGTCGAGAACTTGAACCCTTTCGCGTAGTCGAACTTCTCGACCGCCCGCATCAGTCCCGTGTTGCCCTCCTGGATCAGATCCAGAAAGGTGAGACCCCGTCTGGTGTAGCGCTTGGCGATGGACACGACCAGACGAAGGTTCGCCTCGATGAGATGGGATTTCGCCCGGTGGCCGTCCTCCGCGAGGATTTCCAGCTCGCGCCGGAACAGTGCGTCCAGACCGGGTTCTTCCGCAAGCTTCTGCTCGGCGAACAGACCGGCCTCGATCCGCTTCGCGAGATCCACTTCCTGGGCGGCGCTGAGCAGGCGGACGCGGCCGATCACCCTCAGGTAGTCCCGGACCTGATCGGTCGTGGCACCGTCGGAGGTGAGCGTCGGTGCGGGGGCGTCGGCGTCGGTCTCGTCGTCCGGCGACAGGAGCAGCGCCTCCTGCCCCTGAACCTGGGTGTCCGGAACCTGGGTGTCCGTGTCCATTGCGCTCAACTTCTCTTCCCGTGCCTCTGCTCAGGAGCCCTGAATTCTCATAATCCCCGGTGGTGATTGATTGACTGGCCTGGGAATCGTCATTCCGGCGACATCGTGGTGGGTGAGGGCCTGGGCACATCAGGATCGCTCAATTACGGTACACCCGGCGGGCCCTTGATCGACCGCATCGCATTGGCGTAAAATTAAGGTGACATGAATCACGTGCCATGCGCTGTTGCTTTTCTCGGCGGATTCTGGATCTGCCTTCGCCTGTGAGGACGTGGTTTTTTCCTCGGTGTGCCCGGCGTGCCCGGCGAGTTCGCCGCGGCGTGCGGTGTGAGCGGCGCCGCGACCCGTGCTGTACCGGCACTCGGCGATCCCGCCGAGGGTCGGCTGCCGGTGGCGTGTCACCGGCGGTCGTTTCTCGCCCCCGCCGCCCCTACCCGTCCCGTCCCCGGGGGCTCCGCCCCAGACCCCGAGGGGGTGTGTTGTCGGGTGCGGGTGGGTGGGGGCTGGTCGCGCAGTTCCCCGCGCCCCT